>JAIBBZ010000005.1 GCA_019694435.1 Pirellulales bacterium | reverse complement strand
CGGCGTCGGCTGCGCCGCGGCGGTGTCGGCCGCGGTCGGCTGGCGCTGGCCATGCAGGAAACCTGCCAGTTCGTCCTTCGATGCCGGTTCGTTGTCCTGCATCAGGCTCTCGTCGTCGCGATCGCCTTTATGGGCTTCGTTGTTCAGCAGGTCGTTGGCCAGCGCGCCCTCGGTGGCCGACGCTTCGTCGTCCTCGGGGCTGCGCATCACCAGGCGGATCTTACCCAGCTCGGTGGCGAGCGTGATCAACTCGGCGTCTTGGGGCGTGACCAGCAGCGTGATCGTTTTGGCGGCAATGGCCGATTCTTCGGCTTCTTTTTCTTCGTTGCGGAAGACCTCGTTGATGGCGAACACCTGCACGTCCTGCAGGATCGTGCGTGTCACGGTCTGGCCGATGCCGCGGGCCGGGTCGGACTTGATGTGTACCAACACGTCGACGCGGTCGTTGGGCAGGATCAAACCGCTGCCGCCGCTGACCGAGTCGACCCGCACGGAGACCGCACGGAAGCCCTTGGGAATCAGGCCCGTCGCGCCGGTCTTGCTGGCGCCGGGGCTCAAGAGCTTGGCTTCGAGGATCGGTTCGCCCTGATAGATCTTGGTCCGCACGCGGCGGCCGTCGAGATTGTCGAGGGTCTTAATCGCCCCGGCCGGGATGCGTTCGCGCGGCCAGTCCTCGAGCTTGACGTTCTGAACCGACAAGGGTTCCCAGGTATCGACGTCGGCAATCGCGACGAAAATCGCATCGGTCTCGCCGCGCGGCGAGTCGGGCTGCGCGCGGCGGTTCGCTAGCACCTGGTTGATGCCGATCGAGGCCACGAGGCCGCAGCCCAGGGCCAGCAGCAAGAGCACCAGCGACTTCGGACGCATGCACGCCTCCTGGCTACCGCGCACCGCACGGGGACCCGACGCGGGTCCCGGCGGCCGCCGCCGTACTTATTGGGCGGTCTCTCGGCGCATAGTGGTAGTGGCGCTGAGAGTCTTCCCCCCCAGGTACAACGGCGTAGGCAACCAGCTGACTTGATTAAATGGTACGGACACCGACACGTTCACCGGCGCGCCATAGCCAGCACTACTCGGCGGGCTCGGCGTGACCGATACAGTTGCACCGCTGATGTTGGCACTGAGCAGGTACGTATCGACCGCGTCTTCGACGTCAGCCGTCGTGGTCCCGTCCAGGACACCGAGCCGGGCGCCTTCGCGCGAGGCGTTGGTCAGCACTTGCTGCACCATCACCATGCGCCCGTACTCGATCATGCCGAACACGAGGAGAAACAAGATCGGCGCCACGATGGCGAACTCGACCAGTGCAGCTCCCTTTCGGTTCCTTCGGCAGGACCGCCAGACTTTCTCCACGCGGAACGGCCCGACCTGGCCAAAGTTTTCTCCGACGGCGGCTTTGTGCCCGCGTGCGGTGAGCGAATTTGCCAGCAAGTTCATAGCAGCATCCCCGTCCAGGCGAAGTACACGATGGTGCCAATGGCGATCGGAATCCCGTAGGGCAGCAACAACATCGAGCTCTTGCGCTCGGCCGCGATCACTGCTAGCTGATTCGGGTCGCGGATCGTGAGGATCTCGTTGAGGATCACCTCAAACTGGGCTCGGTGCTTCGGCCAGGCCCGGCGATAGAGCACCATGCCGACGGCGATCACGGCGCCGAACACGGCCGACACGCAGAAGGCATAGAAGGTGATAGTGCCCCAGACCCAGGCGCCGACGCCGGCGAGCAGTTTCACGTCGCCCGCGCCCATGCCGCCGATCGCATAGGCGGGCAGCAACAGCGCCAGGCCCACGGCGGTACCGGCCAGGCTCCAGCCCAGCCCGGCGAAGCCATAGAAGGCCAGGCTGTAGATCCAGCCGCTGATGATCATCGGGAAGGTGATGTAGTTCGGCACCTTCAGCTTCCAGCCGTCGATCACGGCCGCGTAGATCAACACGACGGACACCAGCCACACGTGCCAGTTTTCGATAATCCCAGCCATCATTCAGTCCCTTCTCGATGCGCACTGTCGGGGGCACGACGCCGCTTGCGGCACGCCCCCCCGAGGGCGCCGCGGCAGATCAGGTCCGCACTGCGAAACAGTAGCTCATGATTGCGGTGAAGCAGGCACAGACCCCCATGGCGATCGCCAATAGAGAGTCGGCCGGTGCGTGATGCAGCAATGGATACATCGCTACGTCTCCGGGGTAGGCAGTCGATCGGCGGAAAAACTCGCCGGTCCCTTTAGCAAAGCAGCCCCTCGGGGTCCGTGAGGACCCCGAGGGGTGCAGCAATCCAAACATGTCTTGTGGACCGCGCCGTGGCCAAAGGCTGGCGACGCGACCCGTTCTGGACTTAGGCAATCGAGTTGGCGACGTTCGTGAAGGTCGTATTGGCGTTGGTGCCAATCGAGCTGATCGCCGTCAAGCACACGATCACGATCAGGGCCAGCATCACGGCGTATTCGACCGCGGTCGGGCCATCTTCCGAGACGAGGAAACGGTGCAACTTCGTAGCGAGCGACTTCATAGGTTTTCCTCCCGTTAGTGTGGATAGCCTCATGGTCGCCGTGACGTGACGACCGGGTGATGTGAAGCTACCGACAGGATTGCAGTCTTCGCCGCCGCTTAGCGCACCGAACGGTCCGCTAACGGCCTGTCAGGGCGACGACGAAAACTCCCGTGTCCCGTACAAACCCCCTCGTCCGCTCGCCGCTGGGAAGGCACACGCCATCCTTTCGGCAGCCAGGCTGCCGCTCGGGCTTGCGCCGCGAGTGGCCCTGTGCTTTGCGTCCCGGCCTTGCGACCGGTTTGCCTTTTTCGAGGATGAAGAGGCAACAGGCCCTTTCGTACTCCGAGGCCGCGCGGCCCCCGAGCCGCAACGGACACACGTGGTGTCTGTCGCGTCATTGCAAACCTAGGTCAGCTTCGTCCCTTGTCAAATCACGCACGGGCCCGCGACTTGAGATTTTCCCGCAAGATTTTCCCCGTTGCCGACATTCCACGTCGCGCGTGGTGCGCCTGGCACGGGTTCGTCGCTTTATGTCGGCGCGCGTCGCGTTACGACAACGGACAACGCGCGCCAAGCGCATAATGCGACGCGCGTGACGCAATCGGGATCAGCGGCCCGCCGTCGAGACGCCGAAAAAAATCTACTGCGCGGGTGGAAAGATCACTGCGGCGATCGGGTGACCGGCCTTGTCGAAGATCAAGACTTCGCGATCGCCGGGAACCCGTGGCACCGCGGTGTCGATCCAGGCGAATTGGCCCGCGTTCTGCGCCACCGCGAGACTTGTCGCGCGCATCTCCGCGGGGGCGAACGCCCCGTCAGCGACAATCTGCAGTTCGTTGCGATCGGCTCCCAGATAGGCCAGTGGCCAAAACGACCACCAGTCGTGCGCAACGATCGGCAACGGGCGCACGGACTCGTTTCGGCGCGCGGCGCGGCACGCCAATTCCAGCGCGGCTTGTTTCGGCTCGACCGCGCCCGTGCGAAACGCGCGATGAGGATGCCCCCAGCCGCGATCGAGCGGTACGAGATAGCAGGCGACGAACACGAGCAGCGCCGTCCACGCCAGCACCATGCCGGCCAATCGCGCCGGGACGCGCGTCGCCTGGTGGATCGCGGCCTGCCATCCGCGCGCGAGCACCAGCACGCCGACGCCGATCAGGCCTTGACCGTAGCGCTCGTAATGGGGTTGCAAGGCGCCCGCGCCTGCAACCAGGTAGAAGCCGACCAGCGTCACGGCCCAGGCCGCGAGCACCTGCGCGTCGCGATGCTCGCACGGCCGGCGCTGCAGCCAGCCCCAGGCAGCGGCCAGCGCCAAGAGCAGGCCCCCGACCGTGAGCCCGATGGCCCCCGGCGCGTACGCGTCGAGCAAGGTGCCCGGCACGAAACGAAAGACGGTCAAGCCGGTGAACAAGTCGAGGTACAACCGCAGAAAAGCGGCCAATTCGTGCGGCGAAATCAGCCGCGAGCCGGCCAGTACCCACCACCGGCGACCCAGCCAGGCGAAGGCGACGAACAACAGCAAACCCAACGCGCCGGCAGCGAACTGTGGAGCACCACCCAGTCGCCGTGACAGTTCGGTCCGGTGCTGCCAGGCCAGGACGATCAGCGGAACCACGAGCAGCGGCGCCGCAAACACGTTCGTGGGATGGACCAGCACAGCAGCCGCCAGCGCGACGCCGCCGAGGGCCCACCAGCGCCACGCAGAGCGACCGCGGGCAGCGATCAGTGGCGCGTACAACACCGGCAATGTGAACAGCAACGATTGGCTCGCGTCCCACGCAAACCGGCTGTAGACCAGGTTCACCGGCAGCACCGCCAACACGGCGCTGGTAGTCCAAGCCGTTTCACGATCGTACGCTCGCCGGCATAATCGATAATTCACGGCGATTGCCAGCAGCCCGCTGGCGACGGCAACCCAGCGCAAATGGGCGACGCTCGGCGCAAACAGCGCATGCGATGCGACCAAGGGCAGGATCGCAAACGGATTCAGCGGGTTGCCGGTCGGTGTGTGCCAGGCAACCTCTTGCCCGCCGAGCCAGTGCAGGGCCTGCACCCCCGACCAGGCCTCGTCGCCATTGAGGCCCGGTAGGCGATCGATCGCCACGATGCGGAGCAGCGCGGCGACCACGAATAGCGCCACCCCCTGCCAGCGCAGCGGCACGCGGCACCCGGCGTCTTGCCGATCTGGCTCGATCGCATCGATTGCAACCGGCAACGGCTCGATTTCGGCGACGAGAGACATGGCCGGACGTGTGGAGAGCGTTGGGGGATTCGGGGACACCTCGGTCACAGCAAACCTAGCCGCCAATTCCGTGCGATTTGCACCACAAGCTAGGGTTTCTTGCGGCGCTCGTGCTGCGCGCCGAGCTGCCAGCACGGCGCAGCCCCCCACCGCTCGTTATCACCCCTGCGACCCCTACAACTGCGACGCATGGCATCTGGGCCAATGACCTTTGGACCGAATCGGCGCTGCGCCGAGCGGCAGCTCGCCGCTTGGACGGTGCTCTGCGCGCTGGCGCTGTTTGCGGTCCTGTCGCTGCCCTTCTATTTGGGCCAGGTGTACACGGCCGACGATCTGGCGGCGTTTCATCTGCCCCTGCGGGCGTTCTACGCGACGTGCCTGGCACGCGGCGTAGATTTCGCGTGGCTACCCGACGTATTCAACGGCTACTACGCCCACGGCGAAGGGCAGGGCGGTTTCTATCACCCGTTGCACTTGTTCGTTTACCGCTGGTTGCCGTTGCGGGCGGCGTTTTGCTGGGAGGTGTTGGCCAGCTATCCCCTGATCTGCGTCGGCACTTTTGCGCTGCTGCGGCGGCAGGCGTTGCCGCGCTCGGCCGCATGGTTCGGTGGTGTGCTCGCCGCCGCCAGCGGGTTCAGCCTGTTGCACCTGATGCATATCAACGCCCTGGCTGTGCTGGCGCATACGCCCTGGCTGCTCTGGGCCGATGAGATCCGCCTGCGGACGCACCAACGCCGTACCGCGGCGCGTTGCGAGCTGGCGATCGCCTTGCTCACAGGTTCGCAACTGCTGCTGGGCTATCCGCAGTATGTCTGGATGTCGCTGGTGGCCGAGGGTGCCTACCTCGCGTGGCGCAGCCGCGCGTTGCGCGTCGGCTGGCGGCCGTTGCTCTGGATTGCCGGAGCAAAGCTGCTGGGCCTGGGCCTGGCGGCCATTCAACTGTTGCCGACGCTCGAAATGCTGCAACACTCGACCCGCGAGACCGTCGCGCGCGACTTTGCCGGGTGGGGTTCGTTGCAGCCGGCGAACCTGGTGCAGCTCGTCGCGCCGTACGCGCTGGCCAACCGCGTGGTAGGCGGCAACACGCACGAGTTGGGCCTGTACCTGGGCAGCGTTCCGTTGACCTTGATCGTCTGGCTCGTGGCGGCGCGGCCCCGGATGTCGGCCGCTCGTCGCCGACTGGCCTGGGCGGCGGGCCTGATGGCCGTGGTCGCGCTGCTGTTTGCCTGCGGCGAATACGCTGGTCTTTATCGTTGGCAAACGTGGCTGCCGGTCGTGGGCAAGTTTCGCTTTCCGTGCCGGTACCTGGCCCTCGTGCACCTGTCCATCGCGGTGTTGGCCGCGGTCGCGCTGGCTGCGCTCGCGAAGCAACCGCAACTCCACACGGCACAAATCGAACGCGGCCGACGCGCTTTGGCCCTGCTGCCCCTTGCGGCGATCGTCGCCGCGACGGCCATCGCGCTGGTCTTTCCGCGTGAGCAGCAGGCCGCCTGGCCGCTGATGCTCGTCGGTCCGCTACTGCTTGCCATTGCGGCCCTGCTGATCGAGCGCGCCGCGTGCCTGGCACCCTGGGCCCTGCCCGGGTTGATCGCCTTCGGCTTCGTCGACCTGGGCGTCTATGGGTTGAGCTACTCGGTGTGGCCGCATCACGGGCCGCTGCCGGCCGCGTATGCCGAACGCGACTTGCCGCCGTCGCTTGCTTCCGAGCGCGTCGTACTCGACCTGGCACCCTTCAATCGCCCGGCACAGCATCGCGGCAACCAAGCGGCGCTCGACGGATATCAGCGCGTCGACGGCTACGCTGGCCTGCAACCGGCCCGGCGCCTCGACTACACGCGCAGCAAGACTTTGCGCGTCGCGGGGGTCGGCTGGGCGAGTGCGCTGGCCGCGACGCGGGTGACGGACCTCACGCCAGACCCAACCACGGGCGCGGGCGGTGTGCATCTCGCCAATCCTCTGCCGCGCTGCCGGCTGGTTTCCCGGGTGCTCGTTACGCGCGATCCGGCCCGCGACCTCGAAGCCATCGACCCGGCGGAGACGGCCCTGGTCGATCGGCCCGTTGAGCTGGACGCGGCCGCGCCGGGCTGCGTGGCAATGGCCGACGAGCAGCCGGGCCGCGTGCGCCTGCTCACTGATGCGCCGGGCAGACAACTGCTGGTCGTCGCCGACAGCTTCGATGCCGGATGGCAGGCAGCGATCGACGGACAGCCCTGCCCCGTCGTTCGGGCGTATGGCGACTTTCTCGCCTGCGTCGTGCCGCCGGGCATCCACCAGGTCGAGTTCACGTTTCGCCCGCGCAGCTTGCGGCAGGGTGCGATTGTTTCGGCCGTAACGCTTCTGGCGACGCTGGCGTTGTTCCTCGGGCGTGCCTGCCTGGTCCCCGTCGATTGCAAGGCGAAACGTATAGTTTCGAAAACCCTGCCTACTGAGCCCATGCCATGACCACGACCTACCCGACCACCCCAACGATCGCCTCGCGCGGGGGCACCGTCAGCATCGTCTTGCCGGTGTTCAACGAGCGCCGCGTCCTGGAGTCGCTCGTCGCTCAGGTCAGCGCCGCCGCGCAAGCGACCGGGCTGGACTACGAAATCGTGTTCATCAACGACGGCTCGACCGACGGCAGCACCGAGCTACTCGACCGGCTCGCAGCCGCCGACCGACGAATCGTCGTACTGCACTTGTCGCGCAATTTCGGCCACCAGGCCGCGGTCCAAGCGGGTCTCGCGCACGCTCGCGGCGATTGCCTCGTCGTGATGGACAGCGATCTGCAGGATGCCCCCAGTGCGATCGGCCGGTTTGTCGATCAATGGCGCCAGGGCTACGACGTGGTCTACGCCGTGCGCGTGGGTCGCAAGGAAGGTCGCGTCAAGCGATTCTTGTTTACCGGCTTTTACCGGCTGCTCTCTGCGATCGCCAATACCCGGTTGCCGCTCGATGCGGGTAACTTCGGGTTGATGGATCGCCGCGTGGCGCAACAGATCGTCGCCCTGCCCGAACGCGATCGCTACTTCGCGGGCCTGCGCAGTTGGGTCGGCTATCGCCAGGTGGGGATCGTCGTCGAGCGCAACTCGCGCTACGACGACACGCCGCGAGTCTCGCTGTGGGGGCTGTTCCGACTGGCAAAGACGGCCATCTTTTCCTTTTCGACCGCACCGCTGGCGCTGTTCACCGTGATCGGCGCGGCGGCCGGCACGATCTTTCTGGGACTGGCCGGGTTCTCGCTGTTTTGCAAGTTGTTTACCGATCTGGCGATCCCCGGCTGGACGTCGCACATCCTCAGCGCGAGCTTCTTCGGGGCACTCAACGCCCTGGGAATCAGCGTGCTGGGCGAATACGTCGTGCGAATCTACGACCAGGTGCGCGCGCGGCCGTTGTTCCTCGTCGGCCGGAAAGTGAACGGCGATGCGGCCCGAGAAGTGTCTGGCCTCCGGCAGCAGGTCAACTGCGGCGACGATCTGTACGCCGAACTGCTCGAAGATGCCAACCATCTGGTGGCCGAGGCAGAACGCTTGCGGGCCGATGCCGACGCCAGCGCCGTCGCCGGCGTTCGTTGACCGGTTCGGCAGCCTATCCGAGACGAGCTGTCGGCTCCCGATCCGGCGCGCCACCCGCGGCCGCTTGCCTCAGCTCGAAGAGGGCCTTGACCGACGCCGCCGCGCCGAAGCAGAGCAGCGGCGCGAGCATCGAGCCCCAGTATTGATTGAACGGCTGGCCGACGATCGCGAACGCCACAAGAAACATCATCGTCGTCGTGGCCAAGCGCCAGCCGGCCGGCGACTGCCACGCCGCGAGACCCAAGATGGCCAGCGGCAAGTAAACGGCCGCAGCCCATTGCGGCGAAACGAGCAGGTAGGCGTTCATTTGCGCGATCGCGATTAGGAACGCCCACCCGCCGAAGCATACCCAACCCTGGTCGTGGGCCCGGGCCCCTGGGTCGATGAGCGTCTGCACCATCGCCCAATGCTGGCTCAAGTAGAAGCCGTACACTGCCAGGCTCACGGTCCAACATGCCGCCTCGCGCCAGCGCCGCTGTGTCGCGGCCAGCACCAGGCACCATCCGGCATAAGGCAGAATCAATTCGCGCGTAAACAGCGCCGCCAGGCCAGCCGCAAAGCCCAACCGGCGGCGATCGACTCCATAAGCCGCCACCGACAGGGCCAGCAACACGCCTGCCCAGACTTCGGACATCAGATACAGGTCGCCCAGGATGCAGGGCATCACCGCGCCGCACAGTAAGACGCCGCCCAGCAGCGCGGTCCCCATACCGAGCTGCTGGTCGAGCCAGGCGAAGCCCACGCCGATGAGCGCGAGTGCGGCCAGCCCCAGTACGACCTGACCCCACACCGGGTCGGGCGCTTTGCCGATGGCCCACAGCAACAGCGGCGGCCGCCAATTGAAGACGCTGGCCGTCGGATAGCCGCGTTCGGCGAGCTCCCGGGCGACGGCCGGGTAATACGCCGCACCTTGTTGCACCCGATCGACGATCGCCCGGTAGAGTGCCACGTCGCCGGGGCGAGCGCGGACCGCATCGGTCTGATCGCTCCCGAGCGGTGACAAACTGATCGCCACGCTCGCCACGATCGCCACAATCGTCACGCCCAGTACCGCGCGCGCGGCAGTCGGTCCCAGTTGGGCGAACGACGTCCTCAGGACCGGATACATAGCTGTCTTCCTCCGGACGGCCGGCCGCTCGCCGGCAGCGTCCCGGATGAAGCCTAGGTCATCCCCCGCGCGGTTTCCGCGGGCGCTATGCCGCGGCGGCCGCCTGCCGCTCGGCCGAACGGTCGTGGAAACCGAACCAGAAGAAGACGAGCGTCGCCCCGGCCAGGCCCGCCGCCAAGAACCAGATGCTGGGCCAGTCGTTACGCTGGGCCCGTCGCCACTCTTCGCGCGTGACCTCGCCGTTGCGGTCCTCGTCGGCCACTTGGATGGCCTCTTCGAGCGTAGTCTTCATCGGCAAGCCGGCGTACTTCGCTTCGACCGCGGCGGCCGTGAGCCGGCCGTCGGCCGCCAGGCCCAGCTCCTGCGCAAAGCCGGTCTTGCCCGTCGGATCCCAATCGGGCAGCGGTTGTTGCGAGCTCGATCCGTCGGCCGCGGTCGTCGTGACCCGGGGCGGGTGGAAGTAGTCCTTCGTCCAGCCCGAGGCATTGCTGCCGACGAACATTCCCAGCCCCAGGGTGATGATTGCAAAGAAGCTCTGAGCCCGGGCGCGTTGCGAGACCTCGGCCTTCTTGTCGACATAGATGTAGCTGGCCACGAAGTAGAAGTCGTAGCACACGCCGTGCAGTATCAGGCCCACGATCACCAGCGGGAACGACATGCTGCCGAAGAACAGGTAGCGCACGACCCAGGCCAGCATGCCCACGGCCAGCATGCGCTTGATGCCCAGCCAGGCCACGAACAACGGCATCGCGGCCATGAAGAACACTTCGGAGATCTGCCCGAGCGTCTGCAGCACCGCGGGATAGGGATAGTCGCACTGGCTGAGAAACACGTTGCACAGCGTGTAGTAGAACGACAGCGGAATGCACAGCACGAACGACGCGACGAGGAACACGACGAACGACGGCTCGCGCAACAGGTGCAGCAGGCCCTCGCGTCCCGCGGCGTGCGATTCCTTCGATTTGGGCGGCGTGTGCGGCAGCAACAAGCTGAACAGCCCGAGCACCACCGAGCTACAAGACGCCATGACGAGGATGTTTTGCGACTGGTCCCAGTGCATCGCCCCCACGACCCAGTTGGCCCCGATCCAGCCAAACGTGCCGAACACGCGGATCAGCGGAAACTCCTTTTCCGGGTCCTTGATGTTCTCGAAGCTGATCGAGTTGGTCAGCGCCAAGGTCGGCATATAGCACAACGCATAGGCAATCATCGTGGGGAACAACTGCTCGTAGCTCGTGAGCGTCGACGCATACCAGAGCAGCCCGCCGCCCACGAGGTGCAACACGGCCAGGAGCCGTTCGGTGGCAAACAGGCGGTCGGCGATATAGCCGACCAGGAACGGCGACAAGATCGCGGCGATCGCCGTGGTGCCGAAGATCGAGCCCTGTTGTGCGCCGGTGAACTTGAGCTTCTGGTCCATGTACCCGCCGATGGCGACGCCCCAGGAGCCCCAGACGTAGTACTGGATGAACATCATCATGCACAGGCGTGCGTAGACCGATCCCATGGCGGCAATTCCTCGAGGCCTGACCGACGGCGAGCGAAAAAGACGTCGAAACCAGCGGCGGTTCAATCCAACCCCAACCAACGAAAGGGGGCATTCTAAGGAGCCCACCCGCTGGAAGGAAGCGCGGCCGCCGCACGGCACCCGGCGACAAGCGCGGAAGGTGTTTTGGTCAGGATCGCGCGGACGCCGCTGCGCGTAGGTTGCCGCCGCGTCATGCTGTTGGCCGTCTCGGCTTGCGGCTGCGACTCGCGGTATGCGTCTGCCCCGAACCTCCCGCTTCAGGCGACGCTCGCGATAGCTCCGACGGACTTTTCGGCCAGGGCAATTGGAGACCCATGCCGTGTATCAGGCACGAAAACCGGAATGTGCCGCCTGAGGAAGACCTGAGAGAAGACTCTCAGTAAGCAGTACCAAAACGAAGCAGCACGGCACCGTCGTCGACCGAAAACGCCTCGGCGTAAATCGCGTCTGTGCACACCCCAAACAAATACAGTGACTTCCCCTCGAGAATTGGTGCCAGTTCGTGAAATACAATTCCCGAGCCCCCTCCATGGGGATCTGCACACCAGACGTCACGGCTCCATGCGATCTCATGCTTGTTTGAATCGACACCATACAAACGATATGTACTTGACAGACACGAATAGACAGCAACCACTACCTTGTGCTTGGAAATAGGCACCGCGACAAGATTGACCAACTCGCCAAGCCGGTCCACAGAAGACAACAGGGCGCTGGTTGGAATCGCATACCAGACCCCAAAAACGGAAACAAGAACGTCGCTGGAATTACCGTCTTGCCTGATCGGGTGCCTTGAATTGACTTGCACGCCGGCCACCCTCCATGCCGACCGTTCGCCAAGCACCTGCTCGCTGTCGGCCCCGTCAAACGAGTAGTCAACATAGAACGTTTCGCGCGAAACATATCGACTGAAGAAGAACGCCGCCTGCCACGAATCGGGGATGTGCGCGCGCAAGCGACCTTCGACGAATCCCAGAAACCGCTGCAGCGACGGTGCATCGATCTTCTTTCCAACATTATTTTCGCCGTCGTCCATGGCCCGCCGCACTTCTTCCCATGCCGCGCGCACTGCGATGCTGGGGTTGCGGTGTCGCTTGAGGGCTGCGAGCGAACTCTGACTGGCGTTGGCAAACAACGCGTCGTATCGCTCAAAGACGTCCGAATCAATTGCGGGGTGATAATCGCGTGTGATGAGTTCTTCTAGCCGCTCGACAGCAGTCGGCTCGCAAGCATGCGACAGACAAGGAAAACAGACACCTGAAGACACAACGATTGCGTAGCAGAGGCGCATTACACAATCGTTCAAACACCTTGTTCTTTGAAGATTCATCGTGCCAATACCTTGGTGAGTCGGATCGACGGTGGCATGAAGCCCCGTCATCCCTGTGCAACAAGACCATTCCAGTCGGCAATCACGAACCTCGGGTTGCGCCGAACGACGAGTTGAAACCCGGGGCCAGAGAGTGACGCGGAGCATGGATTCGCAGGAGCGGCTTCCAGGCGAAAACATAACAGGAACATCGACAAGCCTCCTCCGAGATTCAACTCCGGACAATTCCTGCGCCCTCCAAGCGAGTTCGCAACAACCTGCGGCCATCTCGGCAAGCCGCCCGCTGGCGGGAATTCACTTGCGGAGCGCGTGGCCGTGCCTTACTATCCGCGAAGAGGGCAGTCTCGCAGATGAGTGAATCTGCCCGGCTTCATGGATTGCCGGTTGGTCGCGCGACCAGCGTGGACCGGTGATCCTCATACAGAGGGCCGCTCGTGACGTTCCGCCGGTGAAGCTCCGCGGAACCTCCGGTTTTCTTCGTCGGTGCACAGATCGGGCGATCCGCCGATTTGTTGTCATACATCGCAAACCGGATAGCGGTTTCTGCTCGCCATCTATGCAGGTTTACGAGTTGCCCGATCGCGCCCAGTGCTGCGCGTTATGGCTCTGTGCTGCGAGTTGGGCTCGTGCTTCTCCACAGAACGTCGCCGCGGCGCATTCGTAAAAGGGGAGAGCGAAGTGATGAGGCATTGCCTGGCATGGCTGGTATTTGTGTCGCTCTGCGTGTCGAGTTGCCCGACCATGGCGCGCGATATCCTGTTGATCGACGATTTTGCCACGGGCTTCGGACCTGCCGTCGGTCTGCTGACAGGTGCAGGTCATAACGTCACGCAGATCTTCAACGAGCGCGCCGGCGGCTACACGCATCTGAGCGATGCCAGCTACCTGTCCAACTTCGATATGGTCGTTTACTCGGTGCGCAGCCGAGTGATTCCCAACGCCGCGATCCTGGGTGTGGCCGAGAACTACGCCGCCCAAGGCGGCGACTTGTTGCTCACCTCGCTGGGTGAAAGCATCTCTCTGGACGACCCGAACGACACCCTGGCAGCGTTTCAGTTCGCTCGGCTGATGGGGCCCGAGTACGTATTTGGTACGCCGCCGGTACCGCAACAAGTCACGACGATCGATAATTTCATCACTCATGGCCCCTTTGGCGATTTTCGCGGAGCGGCGAGTGCGAACTCCAACGGCTACGATCAGTTTCACGCGAACACGGCCATCGGCGCCGTGCCGCTGGTCAGCGTGGCCGACGGCCGGACGGACAAGGTGGTGTTCACCGACTTGCCCGGCAGCGGTGGCTCGATCGGCATCTGGCAGGGCCATCAATTTCAGGCACCGGGCCTGCCCGCGCAGCCCGACTTTTTCGACGGCGACGTGTTTCAAGGCCTGTTCCTGAATTGGGCCCAGGGAGGGACCACCACGCAAACCGAAATCACCCCACAGGTATTCACCACCGAGGCTCACCCGCAGGCCTCGAGCATCACGCTCGACATCTACCTGGGAAACCCCACGACCGACGGTGTGCTCCTGGCCTCGGCCGGGCCGTTCCCCGTGCATGGCACGGCCAAGGTCGTCGGCTCGGTCGACGGCTCCGGCGATGGAACAGTCGCCTTGGCCGAAGGCATCGCCCACGTCGACGACGTCAACAATGCGTTGCTCGATCTCGGCGTGCTCGGCTCGCTGCGCATCGACGTGTCGAACACGACGATGTTCTTGAACAGCCGCGCCGTCGACGTGCTCGGCAATCAATATGACATTACACAGAACTACTACACGGCTGGGCTGTTGAGCGGGTCATTCAACGTCCACTCGCCGACCGGCGCGGTCGCGGCGCTGCTGCCCGGCACCTTCCCGGTCGTCCTCGACGTTCCCTCCTTTTACTTGGGAGGCCCAGACGACTTCGACGGCGCCACATTTGACGGGACGTTCGACGAAGGCGCCGGGTTGCTCGCGCCGGGCGCTGAATTCAACCTGAACGTCGACCGGGCCGGTTTACCCCTGATCTATTTGCCGGGCCTGGGCGATCTGTACGCCGTGCCGCGGAGCGATTTGCACTTCGCCGCGGTGCCCGAGCCGTCGTCGCTGGTGTTGATGCTGGCCGCCCTGGCGTGCGGCGCGTTGCTGCCGGCGAGGCGCAAGCTGCGGTAGCGGGCCGGCAATTAGAAGGTGCTCCACCCGCCGGCGGAAGGTCAGTACAAGATGTACTGGAACGGTGACGTGCCGCTCATGTCCATGGTCCACAGCAGCAGGCAATACAGCACGATCACGACGGCCAACGGAATCATCCACCAGAGCTTGTAGGCCCACAGCCCGCCGGCCAGTCGGGCCATCAGGCCGCGGTGACGGGGTCCGTGGGCGCCCGGTTCGGAAGGATGGTCGTGGGTTGGTTTCATGGGGCCTCGGTCTGCGAAGATTCCAGCGGCGGCTTCAGCACGGTCGTCGTCAATCCTCGGGCAATCGCCTCGGCGAGGATCTGGTGTCCCTGCGCGTTGGGGTGCGCGTCGCCAGGCGAGACCCAGAGCGTGGGCGGGTTCTGTCCGTCAAAGGCACTCGTCAAGTCGAGCACGCTTACCTGGGGGCCCTGGGCCAGCGCGGCGACCTTTTGGTGCACGTAGCGAAAGGGATAGTCGTTGCCCAATTGGTGCAGCTCCGGAATCAGCAACACGACCAGCGGCAGCTGGTGTTCGTGGCACAGGTCGATCAACTCGGCGATCGCCCCCCGACACGCCTGCCAGCCGGGCGCGGAGTCGCGATACAAGCCGGCGTAGTAGTCGCGCCAATCGCTGTGCAGGCCCCAGCCGCGCGAAAGTGAATCGTAGCCCGACGCCGCAAACACGTACAAATAGGAATTGCGAGCCAGGAAGTGCCGGGCCGGGTGCGACTGCGGCTCCGCGTCGTTGAGAAAGAAACCCAACATCACCAGGTCCGGTTGCAAGGCCAGACCGCGCTCGCGGAAATAGGCGACCTCCTGCACGGTGTTGTAGTTGCCCACGCCCGAGTTGATGACTTCGTAGCGCCGCACGGTGGCTGCCGGATCGGCCGGCGCCGTCGCGGCGGAGCGGTTCAAGATGCCTTGCAGCACGGCCGGATAGCTCGCGTCGAACGCGGCCCCCCAGCCAAACGTAATCGAATCGCCCAAGGCCAGGATGCGGTATACGCCGGGGGGCTTGGCGACGGAGAGCTCGGGGCCACGCAGACCCTGCGAGTTGATCTCGACGTCGACGCCCATCAACCGGGCCCGGCCGCCGGGAATGTGTTCGTGGCCCATGCCCGCCACCGGGCTCGGCCGCTTGAGCAGCCGCGCATATTTCCACATTTCGATCGCGTAGTGCATTCCGTGGCGATCGAAAATCGCGCGCGTGGCCAATTCGAGCGCGACTAGGCTGACGAGCGTCGCGAAACTGGCGGCCAAGACGCGCGGCAACCAGCGTCGTAGGAGCGATGCTCGAGGCGGTCGCCCGGGCAAAGTCCCCTGCGGTTCGCCCTGGCCGGTGGTCGCTGGATCAGCCATCTTCAACGCCCGTTGTCCTCGATTTCCAGAAAACCCGGCACATCGGTCCGGAGCCAACTCACGGTCGCCTCGGCCGCCAGAGCGTGTGCCTGGCTGTTGGGATGATGATCCGTGGCGTAAACCCAAAGGTCCGAAGTCCGGCGCCCTCGAAATACGTCGAGCAGGTCCAAGGTGGGCAACCCCGCCTCGCGCGCCATGCGGCCGACGAGCTCGTGAATCGGCGTCAAGGGATACCCGCTCTCCAAGTCGATCAGCAAGGGATACAGCACCAGTGCCACCGGGCAGTCGCGCTGTGCGGCCAGAGCCGCGATGGACTCGCGCATTCGCTCGAGGTTGTCGGCATTCTGCCGTGGATCATAGCAGTCGAGATACCATTGCTTGGTTTGTCCGGCAACGGCGCCCAATTCCCGGGACAGCATCAACGAAGTCAGCACCCAGGAGTGACCGTACCATTTCCCTGCCAGGTGCGCTTGGAGGGCGAGGTCCCGGGTATTCACCAGGTCGTTGATCACGTTCATGCGCTGTTGCAGCGAATCGGTCAGCAGGATGTCGTTCGGCGTGAAGACCACGAGCACACGCCGGCAACCGTACGCCTGGATCAGCTGCGGCAACAGGGCCACCATTTCGGCGGTCTTCATCCCGGGCCAGGCGGCATTGACCACCTCGCAATTCGGCCCCAATCGACTCTCCATCTTTCGAAACAGGCTCTTGTCGAGCGGCACCCCCTCGCCGAAAGCAAAAGACGCGCCGAGACCGCCAATGCGTAACACGCCCGCGGCGGGCGGACCGCCGTACGCTCGATCGCGCGTGCCTTGCTGGGAATACTCGTACTCGACGACCCAGGGTGTCTGGCGAAGCGCCGTCAACGGGTACTCGCGCTTGGCAAAATCAATCAACCGCCAGGCGCCGTGCGAGACATCGGGGGCTGGCGCGAAGTCGCCATGCGGATTCGTCGGGTAGCAGTGATAGTCCAAGCGGGGCTGGTGCCCGACGGCGATCAGATAGCGCTTCGACAGTGGTACGGGATTGGCACCCGCCAGCCGCAATGCGACCTCCAGCGCCAAACCGCCCAAGACCAGCCCCAAGACAACCATCGCGGCGCGCATTGCCAGGCGGGTCGAGCGACGCGAATGGGCCGCCGACGCGGGAGTTTCGAGAGCAGCGCGATCTGCCAAGGCTGTGGCTCGCCCAAACTTGCCTAGGGGGGCAAAACACCCATTCTACGTGCTCACCTGCCCGCGTTCACAGACGGACGAAGCGGGGGCACTCCCCGCGAGTTTGCCGGAGCCTGCGACGCCGCGACACGGTCGCGCTCGCCTGCCAGAGGACTCAACCTCCTGGTTTGGGCATCGCTCTTCTTGCCTACCGGCAAGTTGCCTGGTGCTCTCCCAGGGCCGCGCGATCGGCCAAGAGGGCAAGCCGCTAGAATACTTGACGCGCAGAGAGTGTTCCGAGGCTTCGCCCCACTGGGGCTTGAATGAGCGTGCGCCACATGCAGGCCTTGAGAATTACAACCGTCGTCGCTTGCTGTGCTCTTGTGTTCGGGGGGATGGCGCACGACGCATGTGCAGGAGCGCCTGCCGCGGGCAGTTGGCGAACCGTGGGATCGACCGCGGTGGGCCACGAGTCGGCGGGGCTGGCACTGCTGGGCGATGGCCGCGTACTCGTCGCCGGAGGTCACGCGCTCACGCGACGAAAGAAGTGGGTCTTGATCGACTCGGCGGAGCTGTACGATTCCAAGACCGAAACCTGGCAAGCCACCGGATCGCTTGTCGAAAAGCGACAGGGCATTTGGTCGCTCGTGGTTCTGAAAAACGGCAACGTCTTGCTCGCCGGCGAACACGACACGCTCCGTGGTACGGAGATCTACGATCCAAAGTCCGGCGCATGGTCCGAAACCGGCAAGCTGCTGACCGGCCGCGGCGGCCATTCCACGACGCTCTTGTCCGATGGCAAGGTCCTCGTTGCCGGCGGCATCGACTATTCAGCAACCGGGACGCCGATCTTTGCCTCGGCCGAGTTGTTCGACGTCGACCAAGGGGCCTGGAACGCAACCGGCTCGATGGCGGTGCCCCGCTTCAAGCACGCGGCGGTTCGACTGGCCAGCGGCGAAGTCTTGGTTGCCGGCGGAACATCGACTGAGCCAAGCGACGATCGCGCCCTGGCGAGTGCCGAGATTTACAATCCGGCAACTCGAACCTGGAGGACTGTCGGCGCGATGGCGACGGGCCGGGAATTGGTCAAGACGGTGTTGCTGACCGATGGAAGGGTGCTGGCCGTGGGGGGCTCGATCGGTCACTTCGGCAAGTACAAGGCACTGTCCAGCGCTGAACTCTATGACCCCCGAACGGAGCGCTGGACATCGACGGGAGCGCTTGCCGTGGCCCGTACGCAATTCACGATGACCGTGCTCGGCGACGGGCGGGTGCTGGTCGCGGGCGGTGCGCGACCCTACACGACCGCACTGTCGACGGCCGAACTCTACGATCCAGCTTCCGGCAATTGGAGCACGGCGGGATCGATGGAAACCGGCCGCTGGAATCACCGGGCAGTCCTCTTACCCAGCGGCGACGTGCTCGTCGTCGGCGGTTGTGATCTTTTGGGCGAGCTCACGAGTGTCGAGCTGTACTCGCCGGGACCGCGCGAAACGGAGAAGTAACTGCAGGCATGCACGCGCATACTTGCGCCCAAAGTTCGGTCCAGTGCACCGACTGCAAAGCGAAGCCGTCGAGCCCGGCGCATAAAAAAACCCTGGTCTTCCCAGTCTCTGCGCTTAGCGACGAGACTCGGCAAAACCAGGGAGTGGAGGATAGGGGACTTGAACTTCCCCCGGTTTCCTCGGGAAATATCGAGGCCCCGGCCAAAAGCGGCGCAGAATGCGGCGCACTTGACGCCGGAACGGTTCAGTCTACGGACCTCGCGGCCTTGCTGGCCGACCCGGACCTCGTGGCCGTCGTGCGTGCCTGGCCCGAGCTGCCGGCGGAGGCGTGGGCGGGCATCCTGGCCATGATCCCCGGACTGCCTGACGCATAGTCATATCCAATTGCTTTTTGCAAGAACCGAGGCGCGGCAATGGGCGGTTTCGGCAGCGGGCGGCGGGGGCGATGGGACGCCAAGAAAACCACCGAACAATGCTTCACGCTCCGGGTTGAGCATCTGGCCCGACAAGCGTGCCTGAGGCCCGGCGCGCGAAGCGTGGCTGAGACGAAGTTCAAACACCCGCTCCAACCGGCCGCCGCGTCTCGGTTGGGCTGCGCTGCTTTGTGCAGCCAAACGGCTGGCGTTATCTGTCAATTGCCTATTCGGCGAATGGTGATCCGATTGAGCTGTGGGTCAGCTTGGTGGCGACCCAACCGCATCTAGGCGGTTGTCGGTGGTGGTTTATCTGTCCGCAATGCGGTTGCCGCGTCGGGCGACTGTCCCTCGTGCGGCGACAATTTGCCTGTCGCCAGTGTCACGGACTGGCATACAGAAGCACTCAAACCGCGCACCAGCAAGAGCGATTGTGGACCTTGTTGCGTAAGCTGCCATAGCCAAGAAGACGCGACTGACGGTTGGATTTCGCCGCTAGGAAGCACCGCGGAGTTCCCAGCGTTGGACTGCGCCGATCGCGAACGCGTGCTGGCGGCAGCAATGGAGGCAATTGTGGGACGGGTACCAGTCGTCGCTGGGACTCACGAATACTGTACCTATCGCAGCCGTCCGAAACGGCTCGACGTGCTCTGTAGAAAAGCTGCCTTGCGACGCCTCGCTCGTATCAAGTCCGCAAATGCCAGTTGCTATTCTCTCAAGAAATTCGGGGCAACTACCTTGCGCACCGCGGAGTGATGCGACCAAGATCAGGGGTTTCTACAGAGCCGCTCGACGAGGTTTTTGCACAGGACGGGAGTGGCGCCAGCGCGTTTTCAGTCAGGTCCGGCCGGAACCGTAAGCGACTCGAGGATAGTAAACACCAGTTGATCTGGGCTGCGAAACCCGAAGTTCGATCCGTCAATTGGAAGAGTGCAATGGTACGAATTCACATCCCTGCCATCTGGGGTTGCGTGAATTACTGTCTCAAATCGCCTAGATGGATTCGCGCTGTCTACTACGCAAATTGAAATCGTGCGAGAATACGCCGGAGCAACGTCTGACCCGCGGGCAACGCTCCCCCATGTGTCATTCACGTATCTGCCGACCTCTTCATCGACTACGCCGAATACAACTACTGACATTGCTTTATGAATCGCGGACTCCCGTGACGGCATGCCGACTGGGCGGTATTCGCGGGATACGCATTGAATTACAAAGGGCGCGCGGAATTCGCGAGCCGTAGTCCGACCTGGATCGAAGGCCGTCAATGCCGAGAGATCATTGAGCAGCCTTTCGTTTCTGGCTTGAGTCTCAACCATTACCTTGAATCGTTTAGCTGCCTCTGCTCGATGTGACGACTTTGGAAACCTTTCCATAAAATCTTGGTAGCTACTTGGCCTGTCTAACGAAGTGGCAACCCTCCACGCGGGAGCTTCAAAACTCATCAGTATTGTCGCGATGACAAACCATCCAAAGCACGCCGCCAGTCCGGCTATCCAAGAAAAATGCTCTGCACGTAACGCGCCCCTGACCGTTACACCGAAAATCAACAGAGCCGCAATTGCAAAAAAACCGTCTGATAGATAACCGAACGCACTAAGCAGCATGCTGCCAAGCAGAACGAAAACACTCCACGGATGCGAGCCAACACCATGGCGAAGCCAACTGAATACCCGATACATTGCACACCATTTCTTTCGAGGCTGCCAAACAACCTCGCGCAATAACACTTTCACTTCGGCATGACATTTGCGCCCATCGAGTGCAAGCTTTTATCGAGACTACTTCCAGATTTGGCGTATCCTACAAGAAGCTCGTATACGTTGTGACACATGCGACGGCCCCCGCCGCGGAAACGTAGTAACCGTCCAACTCGACGGCCGGCATTTTCGCCCGCCGGCAACTCATTTTCAAGCTACGCCGCCCGCTGGGCCGCTTCCGCTCTGAAGTTGACTTCGGCTGCGTCTCAGCCAACTTCTCCGCTCCAGCCGCGCAGCGATCACCTACCCCCAGATTCTCTCATACACAACGGTCTATAGATCGGGGGAAGGTCACTTGGAATCCTGGCCCCGGCTGTGGCATTCGATGCGGGCAAGCTGCGAAACGGACCTGGCCCGACAATTCCCGCTAGCTGTGGTGGCCAAGTGGCTGGGCAACACGCAAGCCGTTGCCATGCGGCACTATGTAGACGTGACCGACACGGATTTTGAGCGTGCGGTGGGCCTCGATACGACGGCCAAAAAAGCGGCGCAGAAAGCGGCGCAGTTGGGTAGCGCCGAGCAGCGCCGGGAAGCGCAGGCGGGGAGCCTCGCGCATGAAAAAACCCCGGTTTTCCCGGTCTCGGCGCTATGCGGCGAGACTCGGCAAAACCAGGGAGTGGAGGATAGGGGACTTGAACCCCTGACCTTCTGGCTGCCAGCCAGACGCTCTCCCAACTGAGCTAATCCCCCCAATGTGCGAAACCCAGCATGGCGTGTCCCGCTCGCGGGACGTGCGGCCCATGCTGCGGGCCAGCACGATAGCAAAGACCGCAAGCTGCCGGCCTTCGCCGTCGCGTGGGCCATTGTACCGACTTTGCCAGCCAGGGCTACCCGGCGGCGGCGAGACCGCTACGACCGTGCGCAGCGAACCTCGACTATTCTTCGGCGCGACCGCCGGGGTTTCTTCGGCGTGGCCCGGCGAAATCCTCCGAATTGGCAGCGAGGTCCTCGAGCTGCCACGAGAAGCCGTCCGGACGAGAGCGACCCCGGTCGGCATGTTGTAAGATTTGCCTGGCAGCCGATTTGCCTATTGCCGCGCGTAGTTCGAGATGCAGTCCATCGAACGGCGGTCGCCGGGGAGGCAGCCGCGCGGGCCGTCCCCCCTTCTCAGCCCGGCCATGCTGCCGGCAAAATGGCGGCAACCCAACCCGATCGTGGAGCGATGGCTTGAACAAGTGGGTCTCCATCCTGGTGCGGTTGAGCGTCTCGCTCGCCATCCTGGGTTTCGTGGTGTGGAACGCCTGGAAGGACGCCACATTCCGCGACAATTTCTGGAAGCTGGTCAGCTCGCCGGCGGCCAACTGGTACATCCTGGTCGCGGCCTGGCTCGTCTCGTTGGCAGCCGTGATGATCACGATGGTCCGCTGGCACTTGCTGGTCGTGGCCCTGGGGCTGCCGTTCAAATTCCGCGACGCCCTGCGGCTGGGCTTCCTGGGCTACATGCTCAATCTCGTCTCACCGGGCAGCGTCGGCGGCGACCTGTTCAAGGCCATCTTTATCGCTCGCGAGCACCCGCAGCGCCGCGCCGAGGCCGTCGCCACGGTCGTACTCGACCGGATCATCGGTCTCTACGGGCTGTTCCTGGTCGCCTCGATCGCGATTTTCTCCGACGGGCTGCTGCACGAAAACATGCCGCGTCCGATACGAGTGATCGTCGTGGCGACGCTGGTCTGCACGGCCATCGGGGCCGTCGGCATCGCCATGCTGCTAATTCCCGGCGTCACCAGCGGGCGGATGAGCGAGCGCCTATCGCGGCTGCCCAAGGTTGGCGGCATCGCCGTCAAGCTGATCGAGGCGATCCGCATCTACAGCCAAAAGCCGCTCGTCCTGGCGATCAACGTCGTGCTGAGCATGATCGTGCACCTGTTCGCAACGACCAGCGTGTACATGATCGCCACCGGCACCCCGGGCGTCGTCCCGACGTGGCTCGATCACTTCGTGGCCGTGCCGCTGGCGATGGTGGCCGGGGCCATTCCGGCCCTGCCCGCCGGCCTGGGGGCCATCGAGATCGTGATCGACTATCTGTACACGAATCTGCCCACTGGTTTGAAGGTCACCCCCGGCCAGGGGCTGCTGGTCGCCGTGGGTTACCGCATCACGACCTTGCTCAATGCGGCCGTCGGTGGCGTGATCTACTTGTTCAACCGCCGCGAGGTCGACGAGTTGATGCACGAGGCCCAAGAGCCGCACGCCCTCGAGCATGAGCTCGATCGCGATCGGCCGTCGGACAACAACGCCGAATGCCATGGCGATCGCGATCTGCACGGTGCGACGCCTGCCTCGAACTGAGTCGCTCGACCCGCGCGGCTCGAAGCGGACCGCTGTCCGTCCATCGAACTCGGCGCCCTTTTCCTAGCGGCTCTCTGCGCTATACTGCCCGCATGGCGGTCACTTCAACCGGAGCGCAGTCGCAATGAAGGTCCACGTCGTTTTCTACAGCACCTACGGGCACGTCTACCAGATGGCCGAAAGCGTCGCCGCGGGCGCCCGCGAAGTCGAGGGCGCGGAGGTCGAGCTGTTTCAAGTGCCGGAGCTGATGCCCGAGGCAGCACTGGAAAAAAGCGGCGCCAAAGCCACGCGGGCCACGTTTGCCCAGGTGCCGGTGATTCAGCCGGGACAACTGGCCGATGCCGACGCGATCATCTTCGGCACGCCCACGCGATTCGGGAACATGGCCGCGCAGATGCGCAACCTGCTCGATCAAACCGGCGGCCTCTGGGCGCAGGGCAAGTTGATCGGCAAAGTCGGCAGCGTGTTCACCTCGACCGGCACGCAACACGGCGGCCACGAATCGACCATTACCAGCTTTCACACGACGCTGCTGCACCACGGCATGATCATCGTGGGCGTGCCGTACTCGTGCCAGGAACTGGTCAATATGACCGAAATCACCGGCGGTTCGCCGTACGGCGCCGGCACGCTGGCCGGCGGCGACGGCTCGCGGCGCCCCACAGAAAACGAGCTGGCGATCGCGCGGTTCCAAGGCCGGCACGTGGCCGAGATTACCCGCAAATTGGTCGGCGGCTGAACCGGGTCGCGGCGCCGAACGTTTACCAGCGTCGCGGGGCCTTGGCGGCGTCTTCGACCAGTTTGCCGTCGAGATAGACCTCACCGCTCCGCTGGACAATGGGCGGCGCCGTGTTGCCGATCAGATCGCAACGGGCCACCGTGGCCACGGCGGGGCCTTCGCAATAGAGCTGTGCCCGGCCGTTGTCCCCCAATACGCAGTCAAGCACCTGCACGTGACTGGCGCCAGCGACCGTGAGCCCGGCACGCCCGTTGCCGCGGCAGGTGATGCCGGCCAAGACCGTCTCGCCGACTACATCGTTGGCGTTGATGCCGTCGAGGTGAAATCCCTGCACAGTGATGTTCGCCAGAATGATGTCGTGCGCGTGGTACAGCGTGATGCCCGTCTGCAAACCGGCGTGTGTCAGGTGGTAGTCGCGCACCAGCTTCTCGGCCTCGACGCGGAGATAGACGTAGCCGTCGAACAGGCACCACTCGAGCGGCTGCAACTCCGGCGGAATTCCGTCGGCCGTCAGCTCGCGGCGCACCAGCGGCAACTGATCGCGAAAGAGCTGCTGATAGGCCTGCCGCCGGGGGCGAAAGCGATAAACGTCGTCGCGAAAGTGTTCCCAGGCCATCAAGGGAACCTCGACCGAACCGTCGAGTACGGCCCCGCGCCCGTCGAGCACAAAAGGCGTGAAGCCGTTGCCGCTGTGCTTGTGGCCCACCAGCGCCAGCGACTCGCGATACGGCTGTCCGGTGGCCGTCAAGCGTACGCGATCGCCCTTGTAGGCCAGCGCCAACGCCCGGTTGATCGACCGGACCGGTCCGGTGCCTCCACCGCTGGCTCGTTCGGCGCTACCGTCGAACCCGTCGTCGCCGGCGACATTGTTGACGTAGTAATCGCGCGCAGCGGCTGGCCCTACGCCCACCAAGACCAACGCGAACACGAGCCAACGCAACCGGATGCACATCGAACAGCTCTCCTTATCGACTTTCGATCGGCTGCCGTGGCGCGATGGATGGTGTCGGCCGTGACCGCCCGGCTATGATCCGTACAATCCTCACAACCGCGACCCTGCGGTAGACAGCGTCTCTGCAACACGGCCCGGCGGTGGCAACCATGTGGCGCTCGCTCGGCAAGAAGCGATTGGAACTCGTCCAAGGCGACGTTACCGCCCAACAAGTCGACGCCCTGGTGAACGCCGCGAACTGCGCCCTGGCGGGGGGCGGCGGCGTCGACGGAGCGGTCCATCGGCGCGGCGGCCCGCAGATCATGGCCGAAACGCGCCAACGCTATCCCGAAGGCTGCCCGACTGGTTCGGCCGTGGTCACGCGCGGCGGCGCTCTCGCCGCGCGCTACGTGATTCACGCGGTTGGGCCCGTGTGGCGCGGCGGAAATTCGGGCGAGGCCCAACTGCTCGCCTCGGCCTATCGCACGTCGCTCGCCCTGGCCGCGGCGCACGATTGCCGCACCGTCGCCTTACCGGCCTTGAGCACGGGGGCCTACGGCTACCCCATGGACCTGGCCGCTCGCGTGGCCTTGAACACCGTGGCCGAATTCCTGCTCGACACGGGCCAGGCCCTGCCCGAGCTGGCGCGATTCGTCCTGTTCGACGCGGGCAGCTTCGGCGCTTTTTCGGCGGCGCTCGAAGAGCTTTCAGCCGCCTGGCCTCATCTACAGTGAACATCGCCGGCGAAGACCGGCGTCACTTCACGACGAAATTCACCATCCGCCCCGGCACGACAACGGCTTTGACGATCGATTTGCCGGCCAGGTGCTCGGCGATGCGACTGTCGGCCTTGGCAGCTCGCTCCAGGTCGTCTGCCGCGGCGTCGCTCGGCACGACGATGCGGGCCCGGACCTTGCCGTTCACCTGTACGGGCACTTCGACCGAGCTCTCGATCAGCCGCGCCGGGTCGTGCACGGGCCAGGGCTCGTAGGCCAGCGTCCGAGCGTGCCCCAGCAGTTGCCATAGCTCCTCGGCCAGGTGCGGAGCGAAGGGCGACAGCAACAGCACAAACGGTTCGAGGACGGCGCGCGGCCGAGGGTCGGCCTTAGTGAAGTAGTTGGTGAACTCCATCATCTTGGCGATGGCCGTGTTGAATCCCAACGATTCGACGTCGGCCGTCACTCCGGCGATCGTCTTGTGCAAGACGCGCAACTGCTCCTCGTTCGGTTCAATGTCCTGAACCGCGGGATTCAGCAATGCGGCCTCGGCCCGATCGTCGACCAGCATCCGCCAGACCCGGTCGAGGAATCCGCGTACGCCGTTCACACCGGTCATGCTCCAGGGCTTCGTCGCTTCGAGCGGCCCCATGAACATCTCGTACAGCCGCAGGGCGTCGGCGCCATATTCACGCACCACCGCGTCGGGGTTCACCACGTTCCCGCGGCTTTTCGACATCTTATAGCTGCGGCTGTCGAGACGGATCGACGGATCGGCCGCGAGGACGAAATGTTCGCCCTGCTTTTGCGCCGCATCGGGCGGCAGCTTCACGGCCTGCACCGCCGCGCCGTCCGCCGCGCAAATCGGCTTGCCCGCAGCATCCTCCGCAATTTCTGCCGCACTCACCCACCGGCCGGCCGCGTCCTGATAGCCGGTGATCTCCATTTCGCCGAGGATCATGCCCTGATTGACCAGCCGCGTGAACGGCTCCGGCGTCGCCACCAAGCCGCGATCGTAAAGCACCTTGTGCCAGAAACGCGAATAGAGCAGGTGCAAAACCGCATGCTCGGCGCCGCCGACATACAAGTCGACCGGCATCCACGCGCGCTCGACCTCGGGGTCGATCAGCCGTTGGTCGTTTCGCGGATCGAGAAACCGCAGGTAGTACCAGCACGAGCCCGCCCACTGCGGCATGGTGTTCGTCTCGCGCAGGTAGCGGCGTCCCTCGATCACCGGATACAGCCACTCCTCGGGCGCCTCGGCCCAAGGTGGCTCGGGCCGGCCGTGCGGTTTGAATTCTTTCATCTCGGGCAGGAGCACCGGCAACTCGTGCTCCGGCACCGGGCGCAGCAGTCCCGTGGGGCGTCCGGCGTCGTCCAACTCGTGCAAGATCGGGAACGGCTCGCCCCAAAAATGCTGCCGGCTGAACAACCAGTCGCGGAGCTTGTAGTTCACGGCGCCGCGGCCGCAGCCCGCGGCGGCCAGATCCGCGGCGATGCGCTGCTTGAACTCCACCGTCGTGAGTCCGTTGTAGCTGCCCGAGTTGATGGCCGTGCCGACGGCGGTGAAGGCCTGCTTGCCGGCCAGCACAGCTGCGCGCTGCGCCGCTTCGAGCTGCTCGCCCGGATCGACGACCGCGCGAACCGGCAGGCCATATTGCACGGCAAACTCGAAATCGCGGTTGTCGTGGGCCGGCACGGCCATGATGGCCCCGGTGCCGTAGCCCATCAGCACATAATCGGCGACCCAGATCGGCACCTCGGCGCCGTTGACCGGATTGAGAGCGTGACTTCCCGTGAACACGCCTGACTTGGTCTTGGCCAGGTCCGTTCGATCGAGGTCACTCTTGAGGCGTGCTTGTTGGCAGTAGGCCTCGACCGCCGCGCGCTGGGCCGACGTCGTCAACCGCTCGACCGCCGGATGCTCGGGCGCAATGACCATATAGGTCGCGCCGAACAGCGTGTCCGGGCGCGTCGTGTAGATCCGCAGCACGTCGCTGCCGGGCTGCCTCGGAAAACCATCGGCCCGCCGCTGTGCGCGCCAGGCCTCGAGCGCCCGCGCGGGATTCGCCCCGGCGGGGGGTAGCAAGAAGTCGACCTCGGCGCCCGTGCTACGGCCGATCCAGTTGCGCTGCAGCAGCTTGATGCTCTCGGGCCAGGCGACCAGGTCGAGATCCTGCTCCAAGCGATCGCCATAGGCCGTGATCCGCAGCATCCATTGCCGCATGGGCAACCGCTCGACCGGGTGCCCGCCGCGCTCGCTCACACCGCCGATCACCTCTTCGTTGGCCAAGACGGTGCCCAGGGCAGGGCACCAGTTGACCGGCGCTTCGAGCTGGTAGGCAAGCCGATGATCGTCCTGATAGCGCCGCACGGCCTCGACTCCGGCCGCCCGGACGTCGACCGGAATAGGTAACTCGGCGATCGGCCGGCCGCGCTGCTCGTCGGCGTCGAACCAGGTGTCGAAGAGTGTGAGAAAGATCCACTGCGTCCAGCGAAAATAGCTCACGTCGGTCGTCGCCACCTCGCGGTCCCAGTCGTAGCTGAAACCGAGCATCTTCAACTGCCGGCGAAAGTTGGCGATGTTTCTCTCGGTGGTGATGCGGGGCGGCGTGCCGGTCTTGATCGCGTGCTGCTCGGCAGGCAGGCCGAACGCGTCCCAGCCCATCGGATGCATCACGCTGCGACCGCGCATGCGGTGATAGCGGCACACGATATCGGTGGCCGTATACCCCTCGGGATGGCCGACGTGCAGCCCGTCGCCGCTGGGGTAGGGGAACATATCGAGGACGTAGACCTTTTCGCCCTGCGGCATCGCGGGCGCGGCAAAGGTCCGGTTCTGCTCCCAGTACTGCTGCCACTTCGGCTCGATCGTGGCCGGGTTGTATCGAGGCATGGGGCCTGTGCTTATTGCTCTAACAGTCTGGAATTCCACAAGTTGCGCGCAACTCGCCCGGCAATTTCGGCGGGGGCTCGATTCTACTTCTCGGAACCAACTGCGGCAAACCGGTGCCCGCCACGGCCAACTGACATTGAAGCCACCGCGCACGTTCGGGTACTTACTTCCACCCCGTCTTTGCGATCTTGTCCCGACACGGCCGCCCGCTGGGAGGCTCACCATGCCTGCGCGGATCTTATGGGCCGCGATGATTTGCGCCGCGATCGTCGCGCCGGCGACTGCCGAAGAGTTTCCCTACGTCGCCTTTGTCGTCGCTGACGACGTCTACGTGCGTGGCGGACCCGGCGAAAACTACTATCCGACCGATCGCCTGGCGCGCGGCGCGCAAGTCGAGGTCTACCGCCACGATCCGGGCGGCTGGTACGCCATCCGCCCGCCGGAGAACAGCTTTAGCTGGGTGTCGGGCGAGTTCCTGGAGATCAAGGAAGACAATCTCGCGGTCGTCAAAGGCGACCGCGTGGCCGCGCGCGTCGGCAGCATGCTGGGCGACCAGCGCGACGTGATCCAGGTGCAGCTCTATCGCGGCGAGGAAGTAGAAATCCTGGGTGCCAAGCGTTTCGGCGAGGGACCCAACGAACAGACCTGGTACCAGATCGCCCCGCCATCGGGCGAGTTTCGCTGGATTGCCGGACGCCTGGTCGATCGCAATCCGGCCTCGGTCGATCAGCCTCGCAATCGCCAGGCCTACAAGAACCGCATCATCGCGCGCCTTGAACGCGGCGGCGACTCGCCCGACGACGAGGCACTCGACGAGCTGGACGGCGCGCCAATCGTGCATGGTGAAGACGAGCCCCCGCAGCGCAGCTACGCAGGCACGCCCGGTAGCCGACGCGTCGCCTCGCGCGATCGCGATTTTGTCGTCGAGCCCGAGCCCGGCGACGCCGTCGACCTCGACCGGCAGCCGCGCACCGAAGAGGCGCCGCGCCGCAAACGAACCTCGAAACGCCTGTCGAGCGTACCGGCCGACGACTTCGACACCGAACTGACCGAGTTAGAACTCTACCTGTCGTTGATGGTCACCGAAGAGCCGGCCGATTGGTCGCTCGACGAGGTGCGTGCCCGCGCCGAACGGGCCTATTCGATTGCGACGACGGCGCTGGAACGCGGCCGCGCACGCGATCTGATCGCTCGCATCCAGCGGTTCGCCGATCTGCAACAGCGCGCGCGGCTGGTCGAGGCCGTCGACGAGCAGGCTCAATACGCCGCCAACGACCCGGCGGGCACGAGCGTCGGCAGCCCGCGCTACGACGGGCAGGGTCGCCTGGCACGCGTCAAATCGAGCCACGCGGGCGCTCCCGCCTTTGCGCTACTCGACCCCAACGGTGTGATCCGCAGCTTCGTGACCTCGGCGCCGGGGCTGAACCTGGGCCTGTACGTCGGCCGCGAGGTCGGCGTGATTGGCACCATCGGCTATGTGCCCGAGTTCGACAAACCGCACGTCACCGCGAAGCGAGTGACGATTCTCGAGCAGGCGCCGCGGCGTTAGGTCGCGCACGCAGGCCTGAACATCGAACGCGAACAGCCCAGGGTGCATGCCCCTGGGCTGTCGGTTTTTCGTCGTCCGCCAGGTTGCGAACGGAGCGGCTTAGAACTTCAACTCGCCGCCCAAGTTGATGCCCTGCAACCAGTAGTCGGTGTCGCGCAGATACGCGGCCGGTTCGGGCGAGCCGACGAGCACGCCGCCGCCCGCTTGCGAGAGGTTCAGGTTCAGGTCGATCTGATCGTCCGCGCGGACCACGCTGCTGATGTAGATAAACGTGTAGCCGAACGTCACGCGGAAGTAATCGGTCACCGAGAGGCCGACTTTCGCCCCGAACTCCGGAATTGCGCAGAACTCGTCTACGCGATGCATGCCGATGTTCGTGCTTTGGGCCAACAGGCCGTCGTTCACCACGGCCTGGTTGATCGTATCGTCGATCACGCTGTAGCCCTGCACCTCCATACGCTGCCGCATGTTGCCCAAGGCCACGCGTCCTAACAGGTCCAACGACCAGACGCTCTTGCGGAACTCGAGCAACATGCCGATCTCGCCGCCGTGAAATTCGTTCTCGGTGTCGAACAGATCAAACGTCTGGAAGCTCGTGCCCGGTACGAACGGGCCGCCCTGCGGGAAGACCGTATCGTGGATCGAGACGCCCTCGTCGAGGCGAAAGTAGCGATAGCCTCCCAGCAGATTAACCCGATAGTTGTCGTCGAAACTGACCCAGGTGGGCTTGCGCAGCCCGATGCCGCCGCCCTGCGTGCGGCTATGCGTGTCGATCACGATGCTGCCATCGAGATCGACCAGGGCCGTACCGAAGCGCGGATCGGTGATGCCGTTGCCGGCGATGATCGAGGCGTCGGGCGTCATCGTCTGTACGTTGTTGAACGGTCGCGCCAGGATGGGATCGCCCGTCGACTCCGCTGAGAAGGTGTTCTTCTCTTCGTCCAGCGCGAAGTAGTCGCCCTGGACACCGAGGAACTGACCGTCGATCAGCCAGAGGCCGAAGTTGATTCGGCCACCGGCACGCGGATCGTTGTCGAGATCCTGATTGCCGAACAGCACGGTCGTCGTCGGCTGTCCCAACACGCCCGCTACGGCTTGGGGTGTTCCGTCCGGGCTCGAGGTGGCCAATGGCGGATAGTTGATCGAGCGCGTGTACCAGCTCAGGGCTTGGGTCTCGAACCAAATGCGCCGGCCGGAATGCACCTCGTGCCAGAAGCTCTCAAACATCGAGCCGCAGGCGCACCAGCGGCTCAGCAACCCACCGCGGCACGCGCCACAACCGGCACCGCCACAGCCCCCACAGGCATCGCAGCCGCCGCACCCGCCGTACGCATCGCACGAGCCGTTGCAGGCGCCATCGCATCCCCCGTTGCAGTCGCCGACGGCACACGAGCCCGGGCTGCCGGTCGGACAGCCGGTCTGGCAGCCTTCGTCCGTGGCCATCGCGGCCCCGGCGTTCGGACCAGGCATCGTTTCGATCGGAAGTTCCGAGGCCGGCATCTCCGGCAACGCGGTCGGCGCCTGGTCTTCGACGACGGGGGCGTCGGTGGCGATGGCCGGATCGGGCTCGGGCTCGAGCATTTGCTCGTCCTGGGCCAACCGCACAGGCGTGACATCGCTGGCCATGGTGGCCCGCTTGGGGGCCGCCGGCGCCTGCTTCTCCTGCTCTGCGAAGGGAGTGTACTGTCGCGGGTCGCTCACGCGGGTTCGCGCAGTTTTCTTGGTACGCGGCGGCAGCAGCGGCTCGCCGGTATTCTCGGCCCAGGCCAGGCCATCAAAGGCGGCCAGGCCACAGAGGGCAACCAACATCCAAATGGCGCGTTTCACAGTCTTCCCTTTCGCGCTTTGCCGGGTCGAATGACGGTCGAAAGGATGGTCAGACGGGTTGCACGGGTAGTGCACGTTGTATCGATTCGACCGTCTGTGCCGACGATTCCAACAGAAACGCGCCCGGCCGTACGATCGTCCCGGCTTACCAGGTCGACCGAGCTTGCGATTTAACCACTCGCCGGGGCAAATTGCGGTGAGTATGGCGGCCCGCACAGGCAAAACAGGGCGTCTAGAAAAACACACAGCCGCGCTAGCAAGCGCGGCTGGCGGCCCCTGGCCATGGGATCGGAACTCCCCCTGGTCGCGTTAGCGACTACAGGAAGTTCTCGTTCGACGATAGCAAGTAGCTTTGTACGGCGCGCCAGTTCCAACCGCCGCTACGGAGCAGTTGCAAGAAGGTGTTCTTGCTCGGCGTGTCGGCGTTGCGTCCGAGGTAGCGGTCGTACCATCCGCCGAACGACACGTTGCCGTCGAGCAGCAGGCCCCGCATTTCGTCGCTGGAGAGCACGATGTCGATCAACTGCGTGCGGCTGTAACGCGAAAGTTGCTGCACGTCCGTGGCGCTCGGCACACGGCCCAGCAGATCTGCAAACAGCGCCGTCGTGAAGCCGCTCGTCGTGCCGCCGTGCTTGGCATAGTACTCGGGCGATCCAAGGATGAAGGCCAGCACCTGCTCTTCGGTCCAGCCGGCGTTCATCAGTGTGAAGAACTGGCCCAGGCCATAGTTGTCAATGTCGCGGCCGAGGTACTTCTGGAAGTACGACTTGATCAGGTTGCCGCGGTACTCGTACGAGTTGAGGAACGCGTTGACCACGGCCGTGCGCGACATTGCGCCCGTGTTGAGCTGCGTGGTCCAGTACGATACGCCGTAGGCGTCGCCTTCACGGAACAGCACTTCGTAATACAGATTGGCCACAAACGTGGCGCTCGTGCCGTCGCCGGTGCCGTTGCCGGTGATGAACAGGCTCGAGAGGAACTGGGGCGCCGCGTCGGTGGCCAGGAAGAAGCGGTTCGACACGTTGGCCGCCGCCGCATCGGCCCGCAGGCCGCGCTCGCCAAAGTTGAAGCCGATCGCCGCGCCGCCTGGAGTGAGCGTAATCGTGCCCAACAGGTCGTTCGCGACGACGCCCGGCGCCGGCGCGCCGGCCGTGTCGATGCCGTCGTTGAACTGCTGCGGATGGATTTCGACGATCGTATAGACGCCGCCCGGGAGCACAGGCTTGCCGGCGCCCTCGGCGAATAAATACTGCCCATCGGCGTCGGTCGTGACGATCAGGCCTTGGAACGTGTAGGGACCGTCGTCCTTGCGCAGCGTCACCATGACGCCCGGGATTCCCGCCTCGCCCGGATCGCGCACGCCGTTGTTGTTCAAGTCGGCATAGACTTGCCCGGCCAACTGCACGGGAGCCCCGATGCGGATCGTGACCCGGGCCGTGTTGGAAAGACCGCCATTGGTGTCCTTCACGCGGTATTCAAACAAATCGCCGCCCGTCTGGCCCGGCGAAGGAGTGTACAGAATGCCGCCGTTGGCTTGCGGCAGCGCAATCCCCTTGGTCGGATTCGTGACGATCTCGATGGTCGCCGGGTCGAGCGAACCGTCGACATCCGCGTCGTTGACCAAGACCGGGATGAACACGGCCGCGTTGATCGCGGTGGTCGCCTGGTCGTTGCCGGCCACGGGCAGGTCGTTGACTGGTACGACCGTGATGTTCACGTTGGCCACCGAGCTGCGCTTCGTGTCGTTGTCGGCAACCGAGTAGCGGAAATTGTCGGGCCCGTTGTAGTTGGCGAACGGCGTGTAGGTCACCTGGCCGGTCACCGGATTGACCGCGATCGTCCCGTGATCGGGCAGCTTGGCGATCTGCACGGTGGACGGGATGATCGCGCCGTCGACATCGAAATCGTTCGCCAGAATGTTGATGACGATAGACGTGTCTTCCGGCACGTTGACGACATCGGTAACGGCATTCGGGGCCGCGTTCGTATCGATATCCCAACCGATGAGGTCCAGAAACTGCGCCGTTGCCTGATCGAGCAGATTCGGAAATACGACGTTATTGTCATTGAAGAACGCCAGCCCGGCGGGAACGAACTCCTCGGTGCCGTCGTCGTACGTGTCATTCACACTCGGCGAGATCGAGCGGGCAAACGTTTGGAAGTCACTGATCGACTGCGGGTCCTTGCCGGGCAGGTTGTCGGCAAAGCGGAACAAGTCGCCGATCGTGATCGGCACCTGTCCAGCGAATCCCAGCGGCGGACGTTTCGGCACGAGCGATTCGGCCGTGCCCAGCCCCATGGTCTCCAGCAGCCGGTAGATGACCTCGTCGAGGACGTTGATTACGCCATCCTCGGCAGGCTGAATTCCGTTCGTTGGGTCGCCGTCTTCGTCGTATTTGAAGTTACTGTCGAAGATGATCTGGGCATCGGCAAAGCACTGTTGGCCAGCGTCGGTAGCCAGCACAGTCTGCAATCCGTAATCCACGGCTTCGTCGCTGGTGCCGGCGACGATTACCTCGTCGTCCAACGCGTAGGGTGTGAACGAGGGATCGAGCAGCGGTGGAAACGCGCTCCAAGAACGCATCTGCGTCTTGGTCATTACCAACTGGTTGTTCCAGAAATACGGAAATCTGGCTTCGACCTTCAACTGCCCCGGTAGTGGCAACGCGCCGACGATGCCGTCGTCCGGTTCATTCAAGGCGTCGCCGAACAAGGCGTTACGGACGAAGGTGTAGTCGACCAGGCTCGTACGCGGGATCAACTGCGTGGCGCCTGCCCCCGAGAACACGGGCACAAACGGCACATCGGGAGTCACCAACAGCGACTCCTTCGAAAGCACGATCGGGATGATCACATTGTTCGGGGGCTCGGCCGCAAACTGATCGATGATGTCCGTGAAATTGAACGCGTTCTTGACCGCCTCGGCCGCTGCCAATGCGTGGGCCAGCACGCCCGGATCGGCCTCTGGAAATGCACTGGAGCGCAACAAGAACACGAAATCGACCGCGAGCAGATCGCGGCGTTCGAGCGCTTCGCCCAGGCGTGGTTTGCGGCCAACAGACGGCTTACGGCGTGCGGAACGAGCCACGGGGCGCCCCCGACGGTTAGTGGAGCGACGGGCAGGTGACCTGCTCCGCCTTGCCGGCGCGCCCAATGCAACCTGGGCCGTCCACCGGAGAAATTCCACTCTTTACCGAGTCTGCGGGGGTGTCAAGGTATGCGCATCGCGCAAAAAACTCGGATCGTGCAATCGCGCGCGAGGGGGAATAACTTCTGCGGGCAGGCACGAAGTGCTTAATTGGCCGCAGAATCCGCACTACTCATCCAAACCGAACAGCAAGTCGATCTGCGCGGCCACGGGCGAGCGGCGGACCCCCACTGGTAGCAGGTCGGCCATCAAGTCCGTACCGTTGGCGGCCGTGTCCTCCAAGCCCAAGACGTGCCCCAATTCGTGGGCCAGCACGGTCAAGAGGTCGATCTTCGTTGCCGCCGCCGAGCCAGCTTGCGCCTGTTTCTGCCCGGCCACGGCCGCGGCGAATTCGCTGTCGTCCTGCGGCGAAGCATCGACGAACCAGCCATTCCCCGCGGCGGTCGTGTCGAGAAAGATCTGGCTGGCCACCGTGCGCGCGATCTGCGTACCCGGCAGATCGACAATCTGCACTTGGGCCAGCGCAGCCTGAGCGGCGCCCGCCGGATTCAGTCCTGCGGCCAGCCAGCGCGCCGCGGCCTCGTTCAAGAGCGCGCCGACCTGGCCCGGGGTCAGCGCGGCGCCGGCCGTCGCACTGCTCGTCGGCGTATCGAGCGAATACCCGGACACCGTCGTGACGGCGGTCCAGTGTCCGGCCAGCGGCCGCCAGTTGGGCGCGCCATACAGGAACGGTGGAAAATCGGCAGCGCCGCTGTTGTTGGTGTTGCGCAAGAAGAACCGCGCCGTCGCCGGATCGAACACGCCGATCGTGTCGATCAGGTCGCCGTTCCAATCACCCACGAACGGCACAAAGGTCGAGGCCCCGAAGGCAAACGTCGGAATGTCGTTGGGGCCCGTGCTGTTCGCGTTGCGCAGATAGAACGCGGCCTGCGTGGGATTGAAGACGCCGATCGTATCGGTGCCGTCGCCGTTCCAGTCGCCCGTGACGGCCGTCCACCCCGGCAGTCCGTAGAGGAACGTTCCACCGTCGGCTGCGCCCGCGCTATTGCTGTTGCGCAGATAGAAGACGCCGTTGTTGGGGTTGAACACGCCGACCGTGTCGACGCCGTCGCCGTTCCAGTCGCCCGCGAGCGGCTGCCAGCCCGCACCGCCGAATGGAAACGGCGCCACGTTCACCGGCCCAGAGCCGTTCGAGTTGCGCAGATAGAACGTCGCATTCACCGGATCGAACACGCCGATGGTCGTGCTGCCGTTGCCGTCCCAATCGCCGTACACCGCCTGCCAGCCGGGCGCGCCGAACGGGAACGGCGTGAAGTCGGGCAAGCCCGATCCGTTCGTGTTGCGCAAGTAGAACATCGCCGTGCTCGGATCGAACGCGCCGATCGTCTCCACGGCATCGGGCCCCGGCACTACGGCGGCCCCCGCCGAAACGTACAAGTCGACGCTCGAATTCGTGCCTTCGAGCTTGAGAAAATAGGGGCCCGTCGTCGAACCGGGATACGTAATCGCCGCGTTGCCCGCCGTCCTGGACGTGGCCAGTTGGCGGAACTGATTGTCGTACAGCGAAACTTGCGCGCTGCCCAACAGCGTGTTGGACGTCGCGTTCACGCTCAATGGGCCGACCCAGCCGCCGTCGAGCGCAAACCAGACGGGCCCTTGTGCGAGATTGATGTCTTGCGAGGACCCGCCCGCGGGCAGTACCAGGCCGCCGAGACCCGCCGAGGCCGTGAAGTAGGTGCCGCCAGCGATCTGCGCCAGGAAATCGGCCCGCAGCCCCAGCTCCGCAAAGTTGAGTTGGATGGCCTGCTGCGCGGCGCCGATCAGGTACGGGCCAAAACGGTCGTCGGCACCCGGCAAGGTACTCAGGATTTCGTTTCCTGGGCCGATCCGATACCCGGTGCCGGTGGTTCCCTGGTGGAACGCGGCCGGTTGGATTTCGGTCACGCTGTAGGTGCCTGCCGGCAGCAGCAAGTTGGGGACGTCGGCTTCGGTCAGCGAGTAATTGCCGTTTCCGTCGGTGACCACGACCCGATCCACGGCCAACGGCCAGGACTGGCCGGTGATGTGCACGCGCGCCCCGGGAATGCCAACTTCGCCCAGATCGAACGCGTTATTGCCGTTGGCGTCGACAAACACCTGACCCGAGAACGCGACGGCACCGCCGACGCGGATCTGCACCGACGCGACGTTCGACAGAGCTCCCTCGGCATCGCGCAGGCGATATTCGAACGTATCGCCGCCCGAGTAGCCGGCCTGCGGCGTATAGCGCAGCAACCCGCCGACGTCGGCAAACGTCCCATGATAGGGACCCGAAACGGGAATGAACGACGACGCTCCCAGGGGCCCGTCGTCGGTATCGTTGGCCAGGATGTTGATGTCGATCGGCTGGTTGATCGCCGTCGCGGCGCGATCGTCGCCGGCCTTCGGCGTCTGGTTGCCGGCCGCCGGCGCCGTCTTGACGTGGATCTCCGTATCGAACACGTAATTCGGCAGGCCTGGCAGATTGGGAAACACGAACTCGAGGAAGAACGCCGTGCCGCCGCCTGGCGGCGGTTGGACGCTGCCCAAATACGTCCCCAGCCCGATCGGCGAGACCACGCTCATGGTCCAGAACGGTGGATTAGGTTGACTGGCGCGGAAGTCGCGCCCATCGACGTCCGTGGCCTGCCAGAGCCGCACTTCCAGCGGCGGGGTGCTGACCAGAGCCAGGATCGAATCGTCGGCCTGGACGGTCCACGTGAACTGCGGTCGCGGCGTCCCGAGAATCGTCGACGTGACAAACGGCACCAGCGCCTCGGTCACCGCGGCAACGGTGCCGCCGGGCAGGTTGAGCCCGTGGCCCGTATTGGGGAAATAGCGCAAGTACGAGTCGCCGACCAGATCGTGGAAGTAGAATTGGGCCGAATCGACGACGAAGAATTCGTCGCCCGTCGAGTTGATCCCCAGCTTCGGCAGCGTCAGCCGGTCGCGATACTCGTACGGATCGACGATCGACAGCAATTCCTGCCCGCGCGGCGTGAACGCCCTGCCGGGAATGTCGGCCGCCACGTAATCGTCAAGCGCCGGCCCCAGCTCGCCGTAGACGGAAATCTGGTGCACAAATTGCTCGTCGAGGTTCAGCGCATCGAACACGACCGGCACGATGGCCCGCACGCGCTCGTCGACGGCGGCCGTCAGCCAGGTGGTCCACCCGCGCTTCGAGGCACCGGTCACGATAAAGTCGTTGATCGGCCGCGGGATCGGCAGGTGCGAGAGAAAGTCTTGCGCGGTGTCCATGCCGCGCACCGCCGATTTGACCATCGGCAGCAGGGCCGGCCACGTCGGGTCGCCCGTGTCGATAAACTTGTCGAAGGTATACGCGATGATCGCGTCTTCGCTCCGGGTGAAATTCTCGTCGGCGAACTGCAACGGCTCGCTGGGAATCGTCGGCACGTGCACCAACACCATGTTGGCGGCCAGCGCGGCTTGGACCAGCTCGGGCGTGACGGGCGGCGGCGTGGTGTGATCGTTGTTGCCGCCGCTGACGACGAGCACCGCCGTACCCGGGAGGGCCGTGGTGGGTACGACGATCTCGACCCAGTGCTGCCAGATGGGCTTGTCGACCTCTTGGGCCGTGCGCCATTGCTGCGACGTCATGTCGATGAGGTAGTGCGTAAAATTCGGCCCCGGCGTGGTCGCGACCAGCGAATAGTGATAGTTCGGATCGAACGCCGCGACGTAATCGTCGAGCGCGGTCAAGAGTTGCCGGCTTTCGAGCGCCTCGCACGCCAGCTGCGTGACGTAGGCCCCGTGGTCGCCGGCCGTGCTGCGAAGCCTGCCGCCGGCGCGGCGTCCGCCGCGCATGGTCAAACGCTTTGCTTGGCCGAACCTGATCACCTGGCACCTCGCAGACCGTTGGCAGGACTCCGCGCACATCCCTGAGCCGCGAAGCAAGTGGAGAGTATTTCGTACGCGAAAGGCCGCTACGCCGGCACCGAGGCTGTTCCGTGGCCCCGGCGATCCCCCCTGGAGCGCTCGGTCTGCACGCTAGAATGACTGGCGCGGATTATGTTTGCGCCCGACAGTGGCGTCAAGCAAACCGGGGTGTCGAGCAAGCCGGGGCCGGCCGCCGCTGCTGGTCGGCCCACTCAACGGTGTGTGCGGCGCCGCGCGGACGATCGCTGGGGAACAAGGAGAGCAGGCGTTGCTACTCGGAGATTGGCGGATCGATTTGGTCAGCGGAGGGCATTTTCGCCTCGATGGCGGAGCCATGTTCGGCGTCGTCCCGAAGCCGCTTTGGGAACCCCTCCAACCGCCCGATGACCGCAATCGCATTCGGATGGCGGCCAATTGCCTGCTGTTGCGCAACGGGCAACGGACGATCCTGGTCGACACCGGGTACGGCGCCAAAAACTCACCCCGCGAATGCGCGATCTATGCCATTGCGCCCGGCGAACCTCTGCTGGACAGCCTGCAGGCGATCGACGTCGCCCCCGAACAGGTCGACACCGTCGTCCTGACCCATTTGCATTTCGACCACGCCGGCGGAGCGACCCAACGCACCGCCGACGGTCGATTGCAGCCCACGTTTCCCAGGGCCAAGTATGTCGTCTCGCGGCGCGAATGGGCCGACGCGGTGGCCCAACTGCCCGAGTTGCAGGCCGCTTACCCGACCGACAATTTCCTGCCGCTGCGTACGGCCGGTTGCCTCGAGATCGTCGAGGGGGCCAGCGAGCTTGCCCCGGGAGTGCGCCTGGTGCCAACGCCGGGACATACGCGGGGTCATCAGTCGCTGGTGATCGCTGCCGGCGGCGAGACGCTGTTCTACCCGGCCGACCTCTGTCCGCAGTCGCATCATCTGCGGCATCTGTGGTGCATGGCGTTCGACGTCGAGGTCCTCGAGACGCGTCGCTTGAAGCCGCAGTGGCTGGGACGCGCCGCCGACGAAGGCTGGCTGGTCGTCTTCGAGCACGATCCGGACGTCGTGGCCGCGCGACTGGCGCGCGACGCGAAGCGCGAGTTTCAGCTCGTCGAGCCGCGCGCGACGCTCTAGCCGAGACCGCGGCAGCGGCGCACTTTGGCAGCCGTGCAACGTCGGCTAGGATGAGCCGCGCCTCGACACGACCAGTCACTCACACGGAACTCTGTTGCATGGCACCAGCGGCTTTCACCACGCTGCGTTGGGTTGACGGGCTCGACGGCCATCTCGCGCTGATCGATCAGACCTTGCTCCCGATGCAGTTGACCGAAATCCCCTGCCGCGACGTCGCCACGGTGTGGGAAGCGATCAAATCATTGCGCGTGCGCGGGGCGCCGGCCATCGGCATCGCCGCGGCGTACGGCGTGTGCCTGGGCCTGCAGACCGTCGCAGGGCAGGGCGAAGCCGCTTTCTTCGCCCGGTTGCACGAGGTCGAGGACTATCTCGCCTCGAGCCGGCCCACGGCCGTGAACCTGTTTTGGGCACTGGAGCGCATGCGGCGCAAGGCCGTATCGATGCGCGGCCGGGCCGAGCCCGAGGCGATCGCCGCCGCGCTGCTCGACGAGGCCCGGGCGATCCACGAGGAAGATCGGCAGATGTGCCGGGCCATCGGCCGGCACGGCGCCGAGCTGCTGGCCACAGGGCAGGGCGTGCTCACGCACTGCAACGCCGGCGGCCTGGCGACGGCCGACTACGGCACGGCGCTGGCCGTGTTTTTCGCGGCGCACGAGCAGGGCAAGACGTTGCACGTGTTCGTCGACGAAACGCGGCCGCTCTTGCAAGGCGCGCGGCTCACCGCCTGGGAACTGCAGCAGCGCGGCATCGACGCCACCTTAATCTGCGACAACATGGCGGCGCAAGTGATGCGCGAGGGGCGCGTACAGGCGGTCGTGACCGGCGCCGACCGCATCGCGGCCAACGGCGACTCGGCGAACAAGATCGGCACCTACGGCGTCGCGGTGCTCGCCGCCGCGCACAACATTCCCTTTTACATCGCGGCCCCGTCGAGCACGTTCGACCTTTCGATCGCGACCGGCGACGAGATCCCGATCGAGCAACGCGACCACCGTGAGATTACCCACGGTTTCGGCCGGCAGACCGCTCCCGAGGGCATCCAGGTCTACAACCCGGCGTTCGACGTGACACCGGCCCGGCTGATCGCCGCCATCATCTGCGAGCGCGGCGTCATTCGCCCCGTCACGCGCGAAGCGATTGCCGCGATGCTCGAGTCGAGCGAGGCGACAGGATCGCAACGCTAGTTCGCGACCCGGCCGGGCACTTCTGCAAACAGGCGCTCGGCGAAGTTTTGATACCCGGCACGATCCGCCCGTATACTGGCGGCGCTGCACCGCCCCAGGGATGTGCGCATTGCGCGAGGCAGACGCTCCATGTCGCCGACATTCGAACAATTCATACGCATCAACAACCTGCTGCTGTTGCTCTGCATCTACGTCGAATTCGTTTATCGAATCTATCGTTGGTGGGCGGCACGTAAACGGACCGGGGAACTGGGCGCTTTGATGACCGCAATTTTCATGCCCTGGTCGTCGGGGTACGCGACACCCATCCTGCACAAGATCGGCGCTGCACTCGCGATGTTTTGGGGACTGCTGGGTATCGTACTGTCCGTGATCTTACTCGTCGCCCTTCCGAAGGAGCCCTTTTACCTGGCAGAGTTCGCTGCCGGATTGATCATTAGCCGTACGTGCTGCCTGGCGGCACTAAGGCTGCGCGGCGGAAACCTGCAGTTCTACGGCCGCGGGCTCCGCTGGCACAACGAGGTGTGCACCTGGAACGACATCTTCAACTATCGCTGGAAGTTCGACAGCGGACGCGACGTGCTCGTGATCAGTCGCCGTGGGCTCTACTCTTCCGTGCCGCTGCGATTGTTCTGCACGTGCTCGCCGGCCGACGTCGCACGGATCGCCCAGTTGATGAGTCAATCGGCGAGCAACGCCGACCAATCGCAGCCGCGCACACCGCAAGTGGCTGCGAGCGCTGCCTGAGCGCGGGCAGCACTTTCCACCGGCAACATCGACGCGAGACTCTAAGCAATCCGACCGCGGGCCTTGAAGAGGCCGATTGCGGCTTACGCCTGGCGGCAAATTAGCCGACCAGTTCGCGGATCGGTTCGTGGCGGTCGACCAAGAACGTCGGGCGTCCGGCGCGGTCGACAATCGCCGTATTGAGCGTGTCGATGCCGATCGTGTGGTAGAGCGTCGCCAACACTTCCTGTATGTGGACGGGCCGGTCCTTCGGCACTTCGCCCAGGCGGTTCGTCGAGCCGATCACCTGCCCGGTCCGCATGCCGCCGCCGGCCAACAGCGCGCACGAGACGGCCGGCCAGTGGTCGCGGCCCGCGTCTTTGTTAATCCGCGGCGTGCGGCCGAATTCGCCCCACACGACGATCGACACGTCGTCGAGCATGCCGCGCTCTTCCAGGTCGTCGACCAAGGCCGTCAGGGCCTGATCGAGCATCGGCATCTCGGTCCGGCCCTGGGCAAAGTTGCCCCCGTGCCAGTCCCAACGGCTGAAGGCCAGGGTCACGCAGCGCACTCCGGCCGATACCAGGCGACGCGCGACGAGGAATTGATCGAGGGTTCGCGGGCCGCCGTCGTCCTTGTTTTCGTTGATGCCCCGGCCGTAGCGCTCGCGCAGCGCCGGGTCTTCGCGCTCGATATCGAGCGCCTCGAGCAGCTTGCTGCTGGTGAGCACGTCGAAGGCCCGCTGCGTGAACGCATCGAGGCCTTCCATCATCCCCCGGGCATCGACCTCGCTGCGGAACCGATCGAGCGCCATCCGCACGGCCTTGCGATCGTTCAGCCGATCGACCGAGACGCCGTTCAGGAGCATGTTTCCCCGTCCCTCGCCGTCGGGCTTGAACGGCCCGTGCGCGGGGCCCAGGAACCCCGGCTCGCCGGCATTGGCCCAGGGCATATGACCCATCCGCGGCGCCAAGCCGACGAACGGCGGCACCGCGCGATCGACGGGTCCCAGCAGTTTCGAGGCGACCGCGCCCACGCACGGATGACCGCCGGCGGGCTGCGGACCGCGGGCAGGCCAGCCGCTGTGACATTGGTAAGAGGCGTGATCACCATCGCAGCCGTAGAGCGACCGGATGATGGCGAACTTGTCCATCCGCTGGGCAATGCGCGGAAACAGTTCGCAAATCTCGATCCCCGACACGCTGGTCGAAATCGGGTTGAACTCGCCGCGAATCTCGGCCGGGGCGTCGGGTTTCAGGTCCCACATGTCTTGATGGGGGGGCCCTCCCGGCAGAAAGACCATGATCACGGCCTTATGACCCAGCCGTCCGCGGCTCACCTGCTCGGCCTGCAACAGCTCCGGCATCGACAGCCCGCCCATGGCGAGCCCGCCGATCTGTAGAAAACCGCGCCGGGTAATGCCGTCGCAGAAGCGTGAAGGACGACCGGGGATGGTAAGCATGGCGAGCACTCCTCTGCGGGGGCTGCGGCAACCATCGGGCAAACGCGTCCTGCCTGCCCGACAAGCCCTAAGGCCTCTGCCGCGAGCAGCTACCGCCTCGAAGTATAACGGCCCGCGCAGGGCGATTGCCAGAACAGATCAACAAAAGCTGATGGGTTTTTTGGGCATCCCCTTGGGGCGCTCGTGGTTGCGTCGATGCGGGCGGCAAATTCTGCTGGGGCAAGAATTTTATCTGGGAAAGGACTGCCGATGTTTGCGCCCAAGCGTACTGTGAAAAGCCCGCGGCCGGTCGTGACGCCGGCCGTCGCGCTGCTGGCCGTGTTGGTCGTGCAGTCCGCAGCCGGCAACCCGGCGCCGCGACGCCCGAACGTCCTGTTGCTGATCGCCGACGATATGAATTGCGATCTGGGCTGCTACGGTCACACGATCGCGCAGACGCCCCATCTCGATCGCCTGGCCGCCCGCGGGGTGCGCTTCGATCGGGCCTATGTGCAGTACACCGTCTGTAACCCGAGCCGGGCTTCGTTCTTGACGGGCCTGCGGCCCACCACGACCGGCGTTTGGGACAACGAAACGCAATTTCGACGCAACCTGCCGGACGTCGTGACGCTGCCGCAGTTGTTTCGGCAGCACGGGTACTTCACCGCCGGACTGGGCAAGGTGTTTCATCGCGGTCTTTCGCCCGACGACGTGCGACCTGAGCGTGATGACCCTGCTTCTTGGGACCACACCTTCTACGGCCAGGCAACCGAAACCGGCAATCGCGGCGAGCAGCGCGACATGTCGGGCGGCCGCGTGCGCTGGTGCCGCTGGAACGCCGCCGCAGGGACCGACCAGGATCAAGCCGACGGCCAACTCGCGGCCGAAGCGATCCGCCTGCTCGAGAACCGCGACGAGCGGCCATTTTTTCTGGCGGTCGGCTTTTACCGGCCGCACGATCCGTTTCAGAGTCCACGGGCCTATTTCGATCGCTACGCTCTAGAGCGGCTGCCGCTGCCGCCGGCGCTTGCGCCCGACGCACGCATGCCCGAGCTGGCGCTGCCGGCCGGTCCGATGCGACAGGTGTTCGCCGAATTCACGGCCACGGACCAGCGCGAATTCCTGCGGGCCTACTACGCAGGCATTTCGTTTGTCGACGCGCAGGTCGGCCGGCTGCTGGCGGAACTCGATCGCCAGGATCTGTGGGACCATACGATCGTGGTCTTGATCGGCGATCACGGCTATGAGCTGGGTGCCCGAGGCTGGTGGAACAAGAACACGTTATTCGAGCGGTCATGCCGTGCGCCGTTGATCGTCTGGGCCCCCGGGGCCGCAGGTAACGGGCAGTCGACACAGGCCATCACGGAGTTCATCGATCTCTATCCCACGCTGGCCGATCTTTGCGGAATCGCGGGGCCGGCGCAACTGGAAGGGCGAAGCCTGCGCCCTGTTCTCGACCGACCGGAACTTCCGGGCAAAGACTTTGCCCTGACCACCATTCGCCGTGGTCCGCAGGTTTGGGGCCAAAGCCTGCGGACCCGTGAATGGCGCTACACCGAGTGGGACCAAGGGCGGCAGGGACGCGAGCTCTATGGGCACGACGATGACCCCGGCGAGACGCGCAATGTGGCCAGCGAAGCACGTTTCGGCGACCGGGTCGAAGCGCTTCATCAACTCCTGCTGAGCACGGCTCAACCCGGCGATCTGGCCGGTGCGAAATCTCACGAAACTAAATAAAGTGAATATTGACTTTTGATTATTTAATTCTAAAGTTGATTCAGAATTGAATTTTTCGCAGGCATGGCCTCCGAGGACGGCCCGTGGGTAATCGGCCGCTGCGCGTGATCGACGTCGAGCAACCCGCCACCGAGCGGTGGTTCGATCGGCTGAGCGACGAAGACCTGGCGTTCGTCCGCCGGTTCATTCTTTGCTCCGGTTCGCTCAAAGAATTGGCGTCGATCTACAGCATTTCGTACCCCACGGTGCGTCTGCGCCTCGATCGCTTGATCGAGCGGATCAAGCTGCTCGAAAGCGCAGAGATCCGCAGCGAGTTCGAGCGCACGGCGCGGCTGCTCTATGCCGACGGCAAACTCGACCTGGCGTCGCTCAAGGCCTTGTTGGCGGCACATCGCAAAGAAGTCGAGGGGACCGAATCATGAACCGGCGCGTCGTCGGGGCGGGGATCGCTTGCCTGGTTGCTGCTTTGTGCCTGATCGGGCACAACCAGCCGGCCCAGGCGGCGAACAAGGTCGTCCGGGTGATCCGCTGGAGCGAATTAGCCAAGGCGGGAAGCCTGCTCTCCGGTGAATTGGCGAAACCCAGCGACAATAGGCAGCCCGACGCGCTTGTCGTGCGCGTTGCCGAAGGCGCGGCTCCGCTCGCAAAGGTCTGCGTGATCGACCAGCCTGGTGTCGGCGGTCCCGCCTACATGCTGCGCGGCAAGGTGCGCTGCGAAGGCGTCACCGAGCCCGGCTTTGTTGAAATGTGGAACCATTTCCCAGAGGGGTTCGCGTACTTTACCCGAACGCTGGCCGAGACGGGCCCCATGGGCCATCTGGCTGGCACGCAAGACTGGCGCGAGCTGGCCTTGCCGTTCGCGATTTCTCAACCCGGCGAGCCGGTCGATGCGGCGAAGCGCCCCCTGCGGCTCGAAATCAACGTCGTCTTGCCGCGCGGCGGCACGGTCTACCTCAGCGACTTGGAACTCGTACAGGTGAGCGATCTTGCGGGCCTCAATCAGGCACTGTCGCCGCAGGGCGCCGGCTTCGGCTGGCCAACGCTGGCGGCGGCTCTGTTGCTCGGCGGACAAATGCTCCTGGTCGTGCTGCTTTCCGCGCTTGCTGCACGGGGCCTGGCAAGCCCGACCTGGATGATGCGCCTGGCCGGCGCGTTTGCCGGTGTGAGCGCACTTTCGTTGCTCTGCGGTCTGCTCGCAGTGGCCTTGCCGGTCGAGCGCGCCGTGCAATTGCAGCTGCTCTTGGGGGGGCTTGCCGGCATCGGCGCGTCGGCCCTGTTGATTCCCGGATTACGTCGAAAGCTCCACGAACGAGAGCTGCGCCAAATGCAAGCACTCGACGTCTAGACGATCGGCGCCAGGCTGTCGAAACCGAGACGTCCGTGCAATGCAATCACCCCCGGCGCGTTGCATGAGCGGCTTCGCGCCAGTGTGACGCAACCGCTCAACCCCAAGAATTCCCAGCCCGCACACCGCTCTTCGTGCGTCATGGCCTTTCGTCCGGCAATCGGGCTTGGACCGGCCATTTCCTGGCTGCGCTGCAAAAGGAAGTGTCGCTGGGTTGTCGTGCGGCCACCCGTCACAACGCGTTGGAATGCGAATTGCTCACAATTCAGCTGGGGGAAGATATCCATTGGCAAGGTGAGTTGCGAAGCCGCGACCAGCGCTCGCTTCGCGGGAGGCAACCATGGCCAGCAAGACTACGTCGCGCGGGCGAAGCATCGTCGTCCGCCCCACGCCCGAGCAGTTGCATCGCGAACACCGCGCCTGGCTGGGAGAAGATGCGCTATGGCGCGATCAGATTCGCGCTTGGCAATCCGAACTGAAGCAGTCGGCCGCTGACCTGAAGAAGGTGGAAAAGGCCCTCGACGCACATGCCAAGGCGCTGGCTCGACACGCAGCGGCGATTCGGTTGTACGAACAGTCGATGCTGGAGCACGAGCACCTGCTGGTGCAAGCCATCAAGGGGGGCAACGGACAGGTTCCGCCGAACCTGATGCCGAGCCACGATGCCGTGGCCATCGAGCACTCCGCACAGCGCGAGCAACACGAACGGATCAAGCAGCGTCATCACACGGTGCTGGCGCATCTGCGCGTGTTGAGCCAGGCGCTGAGCAACGTCGAGTAGCGTGAATCGTGTGTTCTGCATTGCCGCATGAACCGGTTAGCGCAGTGACGCGCTGCATACAAGGAGACATAGCCATGCGTATCAGGATTACCGCGAGCGCCTTACTGGGCGCTGTCTTGCTTGCCTGCGTGGCGAGCATCGCTTGGGCCGAAGAGGCCGCAACCAGCGAGACCAAGACACCCCAGGTGCCCGAAGGGTGGCTGGTGCTCGAAGACGATGTTTGGTTTCAGCTCGCCGACGAGCCGAACCTGCACTTTCATCGCGCGCGGATCAGCTTTCTGAGCCGTGAAAAAGCCGAGGCGGCGAACAACATCCGCAAGGGCGGCGCCATGCTCAAGCTGGCCCTGGTCAATGCCCGGGGCAGTGCCAAGAAAGACCTGCAAGCGTCGGTCTTCGAGCTGTATGCCCTGGCAGAGGGCCTGAAGGCCGATAAGCCGGTGAACATCAAGCTGATGGACCGCGTGTTCGCCCGGGCTCACTTTGCCCTGGCCAAATACAACCAGGAAGCGGCCCGTGAACACTTTGATCGCAACGACGCCCGGGGGGCCGGCATGCACCTGCGTGCAGCGGCACATGCGATTGAACATGGCCTGGCCTGGGCCGGCGACGAGAAGAACGCTTCGCCGACCGTGGAAGTGCTCTCGGCCGAGAAGCTGGCCGAGGACCTGATCGCCGGGTCGCAAGTGGCCGCGATGGAAGTGCTCAAGGCCCTGCAAGTCGTCGCCGATGAGGTCGCGCGCATGCAAAAACTGCAAGACATGTTCAAATAGTCCGCTCGGCGGCCGACGCCGCGTGGTCTGAACCGTCCTGCTGAACAGAGAAAGGTCGATACCCATGAGGTGGCTAAATGGATTGGTAGCAGCCGCGGTGATCGCCGCGACGGCGACGATCGCCACGGCGCAGGAGCCCGAGGGTGAACAGCCCATGAGTGTCTGGATGAAGCGCAAGCTCGAGGCCTCGCAGCACACGCTCGAGGCGCTGGCGCTCGAGGACTACGACATGATCCGCAAGAGTGCCGAGTCGATGTACAACATGAGCCGGCTCGAAGGGCTCGTGCGACGGCGCGATACGGCCGACTACCGCACGCAGTTGCGGATCTTTCGCGACGCGAACCAGCAGTTGATGACCGCGGCCGACGATCACAATCTGGATGCCGCGGCCCTGGCGTTTACCCAACTGACGCTTAGTTGCGTGAATTGCCACAAGCAACTGCGCAACGCCGAGAAATAGGCCAGCATTTTTTCGCACCACGGCGGACGGCCGCGCACGAACCGGCGTGGCTTGTCCGCCGCAATGCTTGGGGATCGGATCTTTCCGGCACAGGCCCGTCGCAGTTCGGCGAACGGATCGGCCGGCAACCTCGTCCGGGCACGGCGCGGCCGCGCGCAACGAAATCGGCGGGCCTGCCCAAGATTCGCCGCGGAGGGCCGAATCTAGTTTACCGGCCGGATACCGTGCTTTGCGGCGCTGGGGCCCCGGTCGAACGTTACCATGGGAGCCGTCGCCTTCACTGCACGACGCGAGATCGCCGATGAACCGCCAGCTCGCTGCCCGGTGTCGATTGCTCGTAGGCCTGGCCGGTGTCGTTCTGAACTGCTGCGCTGCGCTGGCTGCCGAGGCACCGACGCAAGCGGCGATCGAGGCGGCCGTCGTTCCTTTGGTGTCGTACGATGACGAACCGGCACAGGCCACTTTGGTCGAGCGGATGAAGCACTACGGAGTGCCCGGCGTGAGCGTGGCCGTGGTTGCCGAAGGAAAGCTCGCCTGGGCCGCCGGCTACGGCACGACCGACGTCGCTCAGGGTTCGCCGGTGACGCCCGAGACGTTGTTCCAGGCCGCCTCGATCAGCAAGCCCGTCGCGATGCTGGGCACCTTGCAACTCGTCGCGGCGGGACGGCTCGAGCTGGATGCCGACGTGCAGAAATATTTGCAGCGCTGGCAGATTCCAGCGAACACGTTCACCACCCAACAGCCGGTCACGCTGCGATTGCTGATGAGCCATCGTGGCGGTACGACCGTGCACGGCTTTCGCGGCTACCAGGTCGACGAGCCGCTGCCGACGCTGGTGCAGATCCTTGCTGGTACCAAGCCGGCAAACAACGACCCGGTCCTGGTCGTCCGCACGCCGGGCGAGTCGTTCGTCTATTCCGGCGGCGGCACGACGATCGTGCAAACCGTCGTGAAGGACGTGACCGGCGAACCGCTCGCGGCGCTGCTCGAGCGCGAGGTGCTCAGGCCGCTGGAGATGCACGCCAGTAGCTATGCGCAGCCGCTGCCGACGGACCGACAAGACCAGGCCGCCAGCGGGCACACCAACGATGGAAAGGTTCTCGCAGGTCGCTGGCACGTTTATCCCGAGCAGGCGGCCGCGGGACTGTGGACTACGAGCAGCGATCTGTGCCGGTATGTGATGGGCGTGCAACGGGCGCTGGCCGGCGAACCGGGCGCTGTGTTGCCTCGTGAGTTGGCCGAGCAAATGGTCACGCCGGTGGGCGAGGGGCCGTTCGGCCTGGGACCGTTTCTGACGCTGAGCGACGGCCGCGTCGTGCGGTTCTCGCACGGCGGGTCGAACGCCGGCTTTCGCTGCGAGGTGGCCGGGACGATCGAGGGCGGCTGCGGCGCCGCCGTGATGACCAATTCGGATAACGGCGGCGAACTGGCCTCTGAAATCTTGCGCACGATTGCCCGCGCCTATGGCTGGCCCGGTGCGGCGCTCGAGAGCCGTCGGGCCATTCGGGTCGACGATCCAACGCTGCAGTCGTACGTGGGCAAATATGCCGCGGGGCCGCTACCGGTGGGCGAACTGGCCGTGCGCGACGGCCGCGTGTTCATCCAGGCCTCGGGCGGCGCGCTCGAGCTGTTTTTCGTTTCACCGACGACGTTCTTCAGCACGGCCGCCGAACTGGAAGGCGAGATCCACGTCGCCGAGGACGGCACGGTGACGATCCTGGCCGAGCTGGGCGGCAATCCGCTCAAACTCAGAAAACTCACGCCGCAGCCGCAGCCTGCTGCGGCCGGCAAGTGAAGCTTGAGATTTCAGCGCGCCTCCAGCGGCGCGTAGCGCGCCATGACCGCCTTCGCGGCCCGGAGCCCGTCGATCGCCGCGCTGACGATTCCACCGGCGAAGCCGGCACCTTCGCCGATCGGGTACAGCCCGCCGATCGTGGTGCTTTCGAGCGAGTCGTGATCGCGGAGGATGCGCAGCGGCGAGCTACCGCGCGCCTCGGGGCCGACGAGCGTCGCGTTGCGCAAGAACTGCCCCCGCCAGCGCCGGTCGAGCACCGGCAGATTGCGCTTGAGCGACTGCAGGACGACCGGCGGAATCAACTCGGCCAACGTCCCCGGCACCACGCCGCGACGGCAGCTCGAAGGCGGGCGGTCGCGCGTCGGTCGGTCGGCGAGAAAATCGGAGGCCCATTGAATGGGGGTCAGGTAGTCTCCACGCCCAGCGGCAAAGGCCAGCGCTTCGTAATGGCGTTGCAGCCGCATGCCGGCCAACGGATCGTCGCCGCCGAACTCATGCGGCTCGAGCGTGATCATCAGCCCGCTATTGGCAAACGGCGAACTGCGATTCGACAGACTCATCCCATTGGTGCAGAAATGCCCGAGCTCCGAGACACTCGGAATGACCTGTCCGCCGGCGCACATGCAGAAGCTGAATAGATCCTTGGGGCCCCGGGCCACGACGCTGTAATCGGCCGCTCCGAGGCGCTCCTCGAGGTGCGCGGCGCCGTATTGCACGCGGTTGACCTGCTCTTGCGGCTGCTCGATCCGCACGCCGAGTTGAAACGGCTTGGCGACCATCGCCACGCCCCGCTGCCAAAGCATCGTCAGCGTGTCGCGCGCGCTGTGACCGACGCCGAACAGCGCCACGCTGGTCGCGATGCGACCCGAAGAAGTCAACAAGGCCTTGACCCGGCCCTCGACAATCTCGACGTCTTCGACCCGGCACTCAAAGCGCACTTCGCCACCCGACTCGATGATCTTGCGCCGCAGTGCTTTGACCACGGCCGGCAGGCGGTTGCTGCCCAAATGCGGTCGATACTCGTAGACGATCGACGGTTTACCTTTGCACTCGGCGAACAGTTCGAGAATCCGCCGCAGATCCGGCCCCGTGGCGCGGCAGGTGAGCTTGCCGTCGCTGAAGGTGCCTGCGCCCCCTTCGCCGAACAGATAATTGCTTTCCGGATCGATCGGTCCGCCGGCCTCGAGCGCACGAACGTCGAAAATACGCTGCCGCACGCGGCGGCCGCGCTCGAGCAACAGCGGGCGATAGCCCTGCTGCGCCAGGAAGTAGGCGGCCACCAGGCCCGCCGGGCCGGAACCGACGATCACCGGCCGTTCGCCCAGCGGCACGGCGCCGCGCGGTGGCAATTCGAAGGGCGGCTCGCTGAACAACTCGGGCCGCAGCGCCGGGCGCCGTCGCGAGGCGCGAGCCACGAGCTGGGCCTCGTCCTCGGGCAACACCACCTCGGCCGAGTAGACAAAACGCAGGTTGCGCTTGTCGCGATAATCGAGACTCTTGCGCAAGATCCGCCAGCGATCGATCGCCTCCGGACGTACGTCGAGCGCCGCAGCGATCTCGGGCACCAGCGCCTGCTCGCCTTGGTCGATACCCAATCGCAGATTCGACAGGCGGATCGGCACGGGCAGATCGTCACTTTGCGCGGCTGGTGGGCCGCAGGCCGCGGAAGCCGATGTGTTCTTCCAGCACCCGGCGATACTCGTCGACTTCGACGTCGCGCTCGCTGCAGACCAGCAGCAGCGTGCCTTCGTTGGTGAAATTGTCGTCCCAGGCCATCAACTGCTCGTCGCTCCAGGCGGGGTCGTAGCTGAGCAGCCGATCGTCCGTCATCCGGCTGAAGTACGCGCGGAGATTGATGTCCGTTTCGTCCATTTCCATGCCGGCAGGCAGACGCTCGTAATTCACATTCGGATCCGAAGGCATGGCCACAACTCCCAGGGGTTCGCGACGCCAGACGGCCGTAAGGGGGCAACTGGCCGGGCCCTGACTCCGGGGCCCTGACTTTCCGTCCGGATTGGCCCTCAGTTTACCACGCCGCCGGACCGCGTCAGGAGGGAGCCCTAGCGGCCCATGCGCAAGGCAAGTCTGGCTTGCTGCACGCACCGTGCGGGGGCAGAATGTGGAGTGCCAAACAGGGGTTTTTCCGCTGCCTTGGGGAGCACGATCCGATGTCGTCGCACGATCGCTTTCAATCGTTCACCGAGTTCTGGCCCTACTACGTCGGCGAACACAGCCACTCGGGCTGCCGTTGGCTGCACTTTATCGGCACGACCCTGGTCATCGGCCTGGTCGGCTACATCATCTATGCCCAGAACTGGTGGCTGCTGCTGCTGGCCCCGGTCGTCGGCTACGGCTTCGCCTGGGTCGGCCATTTCGGCCTCGAAAAGAACCGCCCGGCCACGTTCACCTATCCGCTCTGGTCGCTGATCGGCGACTTCAAGATGTGGGGCCTGATGGTCACCGGACAGATGAACGCCGAGATTGCGCGAATCCACACCCTGGCGCAATCGCGTTAGCCTCGCATCGAACCGACGCGAGCGGAGTTCCAGGACGGTGCTCTCGGCGCAAGCCGCACAGCGCGGGGCTGCGCTTGTGCGCAGATTCCAACGCGCCATCTACCTACCGAGTGATAGTCCGGTCGTAATGGGCCCCGTGATCATGGGCCCGGGAGTGATGGCACCGATACGGACCTTGCGTTGCGGCGTTCACTGCATCTGCGACGCTAGACGAGCAGCAGACTGATCCCGCCTTGGCAGTGCGACGCGTCGTAGAGCGTGTCGTTTTGTGGCTCGATCAGCCAGAGCTTGCTGGTCGAGTCGAGGAACCAGTTGACTGCGTGATAGCCGCTCACCCAATCGAAATTGCCCCAGACGATACCCAGGCACAGGCCATAGGCCAGGTCGCCGGTGTCGTAGGCGTGAACACTGGCTTCGCCTTTGAGAGCGTACGCGAAATCGTCGCAATCAAACCGCTCGGCAAGCCAGGTGCGTCGATCGAGTTGACTCGCCGACAGCAACTGTTCGACTTCGTTGCGCGTGGGCAGATAGAACATCGAATCGCCCAGGCGAATACCCGGGTCGCTACTGAACTTGCCGTTCAACTGCTGTTGCGCCACGGTCTGGACGTAAGAGCTTTTCGCCACGGTTCCGCCGGCCGCGGGCGTCTCCCCTGCTCCGCGCGTGCCGCCAAACCTGCGCCCCGTCAACACGCCCGATGCCGGGCGAGTGCGCGTGAAAGCGCCGCCTGAGTTTGCTCCTCGCGCATCGGCTCCCGCCGGAGGTGCGTCCGTGCAAAACGGCCTTTGGTTCCGAAAACCGTCGGTCACCGGCCCATACTCGTTGTACTGGGCATCCTGACCGCCGAGCTTGGCGCGGATCGCCTCGAGAAACGGCCGATACGAGCCTTGGAACGCGCCGTTCTTCCAAACTTCGCACGTAGCGACGGTGAACGCGCCACCCGCTTGGTAGCCGGCCGACGTCGCGCCGTCTCGACAACCGCCGAAATGGATCATTTGCGCCCGCATCGACTCGGCGGTTGCCGCGTCCAAGGGCATGATCGGAGATGCATCCGCTAAGGCGACGTCCCGGATTGCGCGATAGTTCGTGCCCGAGTTACAACTATCGCTCACCATGACGATCCGGACGCCGGGGCGAAACTTCAGCCAGATAGCGTTAAGGTCATCGTCAATGAGTTCACCGTCGTACATGCACAGGGTTTCGTCCTGTCCGTCGGTTTCGTCGCCGTTCTTGTCGGGTTGCTGGCCCCCGTGTCCCGAATAGTAAAACACGAGAATATCCCCGCTCTTGAGCGAAGTCGCCGCGGCGGAGAGAGCCTTTTTGACACGTGTACAGGTCGCCGCGCCCGTCTTGATGACCTCGATGCTGTACCCGACCTCCGACAGAACTCGCTCCATATTGTCGACATCGAGCTCACAGCCCCAGCAGCCATTCACGCCCTCCCAGCCGTTGTATTTCGTGGGATCCACCTTCTTCAGGCCGACCAGGATGGCAATTGCTTTACTCATGGCAGATACTCTCGCCGTGGTTCATTGTTGAGACAGAATTGTCTTCTATCGATGTAAAACATCGAGATGGGCGATAACCTACCAAGGCAAATTGACACCTGCAAGCAACGCCATCTTTTACATCGCCACTTCGCCGGCAATCACCTTGCACCCTACAGATATAGTAAGAATTAACATCCAAGGCAGGGCACCGGCGAAGTGCGCGGCAAGGCCAGACGCCCGGCGTGGCTGGAAAACTGCCGCTGGGGCGCCGTCGTGTGCGGCGCGCGCGAGGAGGCCAGGGCGATAGAAATGAGCTACAGCGTCACGCCGATGCGCTTCGCGCGGATGCGTAGCGCCTGTTGGAAATAGGGAAAAGGCGTGCGCGGCTTGCGGCTGGCCCAGGCATAGGTCGATTGAACGAGCGTCACCGGCAGCGTCTTGTTTTCGACCAGCGCTACAACCCGGGCGATGAACACGAAGTCCTCGGGCTTGCGGGCCCGTAGGCCTTTTTCGAGTGTCGTCTTGAGATCGGTTGTTTGCGACGAACTGCCAGGCGTGCGGAACCGGGCCATGGCTCGAGCCGCGGGCGACAGTGGCTGGGCCGCCGATACGGGAACGGCCTGAGCCACGGCTGCAAAGACAAGAGCCCCCAAGGCAATTGCGCCAAGGCGCATGTCGGCGCTCCTTCCTGTGATCGCCCCGAACGGGGCGCACGGACGAAATGCAAGATCAGACGCGCATCTCCGAGCGACGGTAATTACCCGACGCGAAGGCCGCGCAGCAAGAGCGCCCGCGTCACGCCAGCCCCCTGGTTCCTGGCAGCTAGCAGCAGGCGCGGCGCCGACGAAGCCAGGGCCGTCAATCTGGCAGCGTGGCAATCACCCAGCCATCTTCGACGCGCGTCGGATAGCTAGCCACGGGCAGAGCGTGGGTGAGGCCCTGGCCGGTGCGGACATCGAACCGCCACGCGTGCCAGGGGCAGACAATCTCGTGACCGCACAGCTTACCCTTGGCCAAGGGAGCCCCGACGTGCGGGCAGGAATTCGCCAGCGTGTAGTACCGGCCTTCGACGTGAAAAACCGCCAGCTCGCGGCGCCAGCCTTTGACCAGGCGTGCCTCGCCCGGCGGCACCTCGCCGGTCGCAATCAGGCGTCGGTCAACGGGCATCGGGAAAGCGATCCTCGAGCGGACAGTTCGGGGTCTTGCCTGAGCGTAATCGAACGCGGTCCGGGGCCCAAGCGAGCTGCCAGCCGGCACCGACCCTGGGCACGCGCGGTGACTGGCGGTATGCTTGCGGCGCGTGAAATTGGCACTCGCGGAGGGTCGCGGAAGATGACATCGAGCGCGCCGCTGGCAGCTTGGCTGCTGTTCGCACAACGCGAAACGTTGGGCTACGCCATCACGGCGTTCGTGGTCCTGCTGCTGATTTTGATCGGCGTGATCCTGGCGATTGCCTTCCTCGCCTACGGCCGGCTGTGGCTGCAGGCACTGATGTCGAACGCCCACGTCGGCTTTGCAAGGCTCATCGCCATGAGCCTGCGTCAGGTCAACGCGCGGACGATCATCCAGGCCCGGATCATGGCGATGCAAGCCGGGCTGAGCCGGGACAAGAAATCAGGAATCACCAATCAGCGGCTCGAGGCGCATTATCTGGCCGGCGGCAATGTGATGCGCGTGATCGAAGCCCTGATCGCCGCGCAGCGTGCCGATCTCGACCTGGACTTTGATCGCGCCGCGGCGATCGACCTGGCCGGTCGCGACGTGCTCGACGCCGTGCAGACGAGCGTCAATCCGAAGGTTATCGACTGCCCCGACCCGGCCAAATCGGGCCGCACCATGCTCAGCGCGATCGCCAAGAACGGCGTCGAGTTGAAGGTCCGTGCACGCGTGACGGTGCGCACGAACCTGGCCCAGTTGATCGGCGGTGCCACCGAAGACACGATCATCGCCCGCGTCGGCGAGGGCATCATCACGGCCATCGGCTCGGCCGAGAGCCATCTGACCGTGATGGAAAACCCCGACTTGATTTCCAAGGCCGTGCTTCGCCGCGGGCTCGATGCACAAACGGCCTTCGAGATCGTCTCGATCGACATCGCCGACATCGACGTCGGCGAAAACATCGGTGCCCGGTTGCAGGCCGACCAGGCCGAGGCCGATACCCGCGTCGCCCGCGCCCGGGCCGAAGTGCGCCGCGCGATCGCGATTGCCGAAGAACAAGAGAACCGGGCCAAGGTGTCGGAGAATCGGGCCCGCGTCTTGCTGGCCGAGGCAGACGTCCCGTTGGCCATGGCCGAAGCGCTCAAGGGCGGCCGGCTGCACGTCGACGGCAAGAAAGGCATCTAGGCCGCAGCGGTATTCAGCTGCCCAGCACTGCTTTCGACGGACCGATCGCCAATCTTGGTGCCCTGCTCACCGCGATTCCGCAGGCGTCGACCCCGGCGGCGATGATTGGCGGAAAATATCGGAGCGCGACACGGCGGCTCAGGCCAGCAGCGCCGCAACAATACTCGACAACACGATCCCGTCGAACGTTCCAGCGCCGCCGATCGACATCATGCCGGTCGAAATCCTGCGCAGGTCTTTGAGATGTAGCAGATCGGCGCCGACCACCGGCCCGGCCACGCCGGCCACAAAAGCCACGGCCGGTCGCAGCGCCGCGTACTCATCGCCGGCGAGCAGCAGCCAGGTGATCCCCACCGCCACCAAGGGTGACACGAACCAGGGCATGCCGATGCCTAACCCTCGAATCGGCCGTGCCACGCGGTAGCACGCGGCCACGTTGGCGATCACGGCGATTCCCAGCGCGGCCAGCGGCCACCCCCCGGACGCGGCCACGAACCGCAACTGCCACAGCGCCACCAGCACCGGGATGACGCAGCCGCCGACGTTCACGGCGACGACGGTTTCATACTGTGGCGAGGAAACCTGCGGCACCCAGGTCCAGACGCCCAGCATCGGCCGCATCTCGTAAAGCTGCGGCGCATCGCGGGTCACGCGAAACAGCGGCAGGTTGATCAGGCTGCCGAGCACGATTCCGACCAGCGCCAAGGTCGCCCCGGCCGACGACAGGTGCAGCCGCTGCAGAGCGCCGTGCATCGCATCGACCAATAACACAGGCATCAGGCACATCAGCACCAGCACGAGGGCCAACACGAAACAACCCGCCGTTTGCATGCGTCGAAAACCGCGGACTTCGTAGCTGTTCATCGAATACCCTTTGCGTTCGCGCGACGTGCGCCGCCGCACGACGATTCCAGAGCCTGTCGGTAGGCAATATTGTTGGCGATTTTCTCCGGGGGGAAACCCTTGACCCGCGCCGAACGGAGGGATTGAATAGAGGCGACGAGGGACGAGCTTCGATCCAGGTGCCGCGTATGACCCGCGGTTGCCGTAACCGAAATCCTGGGATGAGCTCGCAAGCCACCTGGCTATGTGTTCGACGCCACGCTCCGCGATTGCTCGCGGTCGGCGCCGCGTTGGCGCAATTGGTGCTTGCCTCGGGGTTCCCGCTCTGGCCGGCCAACGTACACCCGGTCGCTGCCAAATCTGCCGAACACCAGCGATATCCCTGCGAAGACCATCGCTGCGGGTGCCTTTCGGCCGACCAATGCTGGCGGTCTTGCTGCTGCCATACTCACGCTGAAAAGCTGCAATGGGCCCGGAGCCAGGGCATCCGCCCGCCTGATTACCTGCTGGCGCTGGTGGAAGCCGAGACTCGCGAGCGCCAAGTGGCAAGTCCACGTCGCAGTTGCTGCCATGCCCGGCCGGCGGCCGCGCCGCGATACGCCGCCGCGAAACCGGCGCGCGGCCCCGCGGCCGCGCCGCAACGCCCCGCGCGTGGCGGTTGGGTGATCGGATTTCAAGCCCAGCAATGCCAGGGGCTCATCACGACTTGGGTTGCCTTGGGAGCCGTCGTGCCGCCTCCGCCGCGCGTGGTTGCGCCCGGCGAGCAAATCTCGATCGACACCCTTGCCTTCTGCACCTGGCGGCCCATTGCTGTCGTCCACCGGCCGGAAGTGCCGCCCCCGCGCTGCGCTTGACGCGCCGCTTTCGTTTGCCCTCAGGTCGCGAGACCACCCTGCGCCAACGCCTGTAGGCTTGCGCGCAGGCGTCCGGCGATTTGCAGTCGGCAGATGTTGGCCGCGCGTCGGTGTGGCGCGGTGATCCGGCGCGCTCGCGCCGGTCTTCAGGCAGCTCGTTCCTCGTCCGTCCGATCTGTACGAGATCACGCGAGCGCGCCGGATTGCCGAATTTGCCCGCATTTGTTTTGCAGTTTTGAACCGGCAGGCCCTCGCCGGCCAGCCGTTCGGCCCGAAGTGTGTTGCCATGTCGACCGTTCCCGACTCGCCGCGCCTTGCCCGCCTGGGTCATCCTGCGCTGGGTTTTGGCGTAGGCCTCCGGAGCGTCCACTTCTCGCACGTCCTCGAACACTGGCCGGCGGTCGATTGGTTCGAAATCATCTCGGAAAACTTCATGGACTCGCGGGGGCGACCGCGCGCCGTGCTCGACCAGGTGGCCGAGCGCTACCCGATCGTCATGCACGGCGTTTCGCTGTCGATCGGCAGTACCGACCCCCTGAATTTCGAATATCTGCATAAGCTCAAGCGGCTGGCGACCGAAGTTCGGGCCCGCTGGATCTCGGACCATGTCTGCTGGACGGGCGTGCTGGGCCGCAATACGCACGACCTGTTGCCTTTGCCCCTGAACGAGGAGTCGCTGGCTCACGTGGCCCACCGGGTGCGCGTCGTTCAAGACGTGCTCGAGCGTCGCATCGTGCTCGAGAACCCCAGTTCGTATGTCACCTTCGTCGATTCGACGCTTCCCGAGTGGGAATTCATCTCTCGCTTGGCCGAGGAGACCGACTGCGGCCTGCTGCTCGACGTGAACAATGTGTATGTCTCCAGCGTCAATCACGACTTCTGCCCGGAACACTACTTGCGATCATTGCCGCACCACCGGGTCGTTCAGTTTCACCTCGCCGGGCACACCGACTTGGGCACGCACTGCATCGATACGCACGATGGTCGCGTGGTCGAGCGCGTCTGGGAGCTGTATCGCCTGGCGAACACCTTGACCGACGGCGTCTCGACCTTGCTCGAATGGGACGCGCGAATCCCGACGTTTCCCGAGGTCCATGCCGAGGTGCTCAAGGCCCGACGCTACCTGGCCGGCAGCGACGAGCGGTCGCCGGACGCCGGCGAAGCGGTGGTGGCGGCGCACGACGCTTCGGCCGTGCCGCACCCAGTGCACCTGGTCACTCCGGAGGTGGTGTGATGGGGGCATCCCGTTCGCTCGAACAGATTCAGCTCTGGATGCAGACCGTGGTCACCGATCCCGGCGGGGTCCTCAACGGCGCGTCGTCGCCCGACGCACAAGCGGCGGCGGGCACGGACCGCACACGGGTCGAGGATCTGATCTTGCCGAGCCGGGCGTTGTCGAGCGTCGACCGGCTGGCCGTGTATGCCAACGCCTACTACACCCGGTTGCTGCATTGCTTGCAGGAGCTGTTTCCGGCGCTGCGGTTCGCCGTGGGCGAAGAGGTCTTCGACGATTTCGCCTTCGCCTATCTCCAGCGTTACCCGTCGCAAAGCTACACGCTGGGGCACCTGGCCGATCGCTTCGCGCAATTCCTCGACGAAACGCGGGTCGAGTATTTTGCCGCCGAAGCGTCGCCGCCTGCCGGCGAGGGTGACGATGCCAGAGCCGACTTGCCTGCGTGGTCGGATTTCATCGTCGAGCTAGCGCGGCTGGAATACACGATCGACGACGTGTTCGACGGACCGGGAATCGAAAACGAGCCGCCGACGTTTGCCGAACAGTTCGCCGCGCTCGACCCGGCGCAGGCCGAACAAGCTCGCTTCGAGTTGGCCTGCTGCGTGCGGCTGTTGGCGTTCGAGTACCCTGTGAGCGAGTATTTCACGGCCTTCAAACGCGGAGCAACGCCCGAATTGCCCGAGCGGCAGGCGACGTGGCTCGCCGTCACGCGCCGCGATTACGTCGTGCGTCGCTATCCGCTCAGCAGCGAGCAATATGCCCTGCTGACGGCGCTGCAATCCGGCGCCAGCCTTGGCGACGCCCTGGCAGCGGCACTGGCCACAGGCCTTGAGGAAGACCGCCTGGCCGCCGCTCTCAAGGCCTGGTTTGCCCAGTGGGCCCATGATCGGTTTTTCGTCCACGTCGGTGTTCCCGGTTCTTCCGTTTAACCCTTGGAGCGATTCGATGAGCGAAAGCAATCATCCCAACCGCCGCGATTTCACGCGGCTCACGCTGGCCGCAATGGGCGGACTCGTAGCTGGTCTGCAGGCGTCGGACCAGGCCCGCGCCGCGGACGAGCCGGCCGAGGAGGGCAAGGAGAAGAAGAAAGAGCTGCATGTCTGCCGGGGCCTGAACGCATGCAAAGGCCAGGGTGCCGAGGTCGATCTCGACGGCGACGGCAAAGTTGATCCGAATGCCTGCGCTGGCCAAGGTGCATGCGCCACGGCCAAACACATCACCTGCGGCGGACAAAACGACTGCAAAGGCCAAGGCGGCTGCGGCGCAACGCCGGGCGAAAACGATTGCAAGGGCGAAGGCCATTGCCACGTGCCGCTGATGGATAACGCCTGGAAGAAAGCACGGGCCCGCTTCGAGGCACGGATGAAAAAAGCCAAAAAGGAATTCGGCATGCCGCCGGCGAAAGAAAAGACGCCGCAAGGCAAGAAGAAATAATCCGGCCGCGGCAACGCGAGCCGCGACGCAATGGCCCCATTGCGGCGCGTCCGGCTCGCGTTGCCAAGTGCCTCCGTGCGAAGAAGCAAGCGACAAGCCAGGGGGGCAGGTCGTTGATCGAGCGCGCGCTCACGATCGATCCCGACAAGCGCTGCGCTTACAGATTATTAGCACCGCGCGAGTAAAGGATTCTTCAGAAATACTTGCATCGTGTCGCCGGCGGTCGCATCATTACGCCGCCCGCTTTTTCCTCTTCGATTCTGGAGACTTGACGATGAAACGTGGATTGACGCTCGGTTTGTGCGTGATGATCGCGCTGGCTTGTTCTTGGCATGCCGTGGCGCAGGTCAAGCAAGGCAAGACCCGCGCCGCGAAGACGAAGCAATTGATGAAGGGTCTCGTGGCTGCGAACTGCGGCCCGTTGGGCGAAGGACTGAAGGCGGCTCCGACCGACGACAAGGGCTGGGAAGATCTTGCCCTCAAAGCGGCACTCTTGAACGAAGCCGGATACCTCTTAATGGACGACGGCCGCTGCCCCGATGGCGACTGGGCCGGCGCCGCCAAGACGCTGCAAGAGGGCAGTGCCGCCGTACTGGCGAAGCTCGACGCCAAAGACGCCGCCGGCGCGCAGGAGGCCTTCAAGGCGATGACGCAAGCCTGCGGCGCCTGTCACAAGGCGCACAAGAAGTAGGCGCCGCTAAAGCGGATGCGACCGATACCTGTCGCCGCGATTCAAGCTGGGACCGTGCGCCCGCTTGAGTCGCGGCGACATCAATCAGCGAAGGATAAGTGCAGCCGACTGCGGCCAGGCTCGCGCCTAGCGTGCGGCCGGCTGGCCTTTGTCCGTCGGCGCCGTCTCATCGGAGATATCCGGCAGCGTGAACGTGTGCTGCGACGCCACGTGCTGGAGCAGGTCTTCTTTGCGCCAATAGGTCGGCTTGAGCTTCCGCTTCGAGTACAGCTCGCGCCCTTGGTCCATGTAATGCGGTGACTCGGGATCGCCCGATTGTCCCCACATGACGCAGCTATACGATTCCACGCCATCTGGCCCGAAGAACATCAGGATCGGCGAACAGGTGCCATTGTAAGCGAGGTAGCGTTTGTCGTCGCTGGCATCGGGCTTCGACTCGACGTCGAACAACGTCTCGGAGTAGTTGTACTCGTCCTTGCGGTCGCCGAAATCGGTGCCCGGCGCCGGCGCGAATTGGCCGCCGCGCCCCAGGCGATACACCTCGCCCCAGGCGACGTCCCAGCGACCGTAACGTTGGCGGACCTCGTCCCACGCTTGAGCGAGCGTCTTGACCAGCTCGCGCTGAGCCTCGCTCGACAAGGGCTGCTTCTTGGCCAAGGGCGCGAACTCCTCGCGATGTTCGAGCTTCTCACGCCACGACTTGAGCAGCACGGTCTGTTGCGCTTCGGGCGTGAATTGTCCGTCCCACGACAGGATGGCCTGCGTGGCGGCGGCGAATTCGGGTGCATCAGGCCGTTCGAGGCCCGGTACGCCGAGCGCGTCGCGCAGCGCCTGCTGCCAGGCCTGGGCCAGCAGATCGTAGACGTCGGTCGCGTAGCGTAAGGCCGCGTCCTCGGTGACCTTGCCATCCTCGCGCAACAACTGCGTCGCCCGCAGGCCGCGCGGCCCCTGCTCCCAGCTATACACGTTGAAGATATACGGGGGATACTTGTCGCGCACCAACGGCGAGTCGTGCATCATGGCCGCCGGGCTGATGTTGCAGTTCTGCATGTAGCCGGTCGGCGGATTGAAGATCTGCACGAGGTCTGCCAACGGGTGAATCCCTTTCCAGGCCGTGGCCGAGCTGTCGCCGGGCACCGGGGCGTTCCAGTCGTAGCCGTCGGGCCTGATCGGCGTGCGACCGTTGCGGACATAGGCGATGGTCCCCTGGGTGTCGGCGAACATCACGTTTTGCTCGTTGTATTCGAGCATGGCCAGCGCGTCGTAGATCTCCTGGGAATTCTTGGCCAGGTTCATCTTGTAGAACTGTTCGAACAACCGCGTCGCATCGAAATACGGACAGGCAGCGGCATAGGCCACGTCGCCCTCGGGCGCAGAGACCAGCGGTCCCAGGTGTGTGTACAACGCCGGCCGGCCCACCGGCTTGCTGTCTTTCACCTCGATGCGGTTGAACACGAGCTTCATGGGCCGCCACTGGCCGTCGTAGAGGTATTCGTAGACGGGAATGAGCCCGGGCTTCTTGCGGACAGTCAGCTTGTAGACGTCGGCCGTGTCGGGCCCGCCGGTCGTATTGGCCCAGCCGACATGCTGGTTGTGGCCGTAACCCATGATCGGCGTACCGATCAAGAAGAAGCCGCACATGTGCAAATCGCCCGCATGGACCCGGGCCTCGTACAACACGGCGAGGCCGTCCCAGGTCATATGCGGGTCGGCCAGCAAAATGGCGCGGTGGTCGGCGGTGCGTGCCGGCGACACCGACCATTCGTTCGACCGCATCAGCACATGTTCGCGCTCCCGGTTTTCCAGGTCGTCCTGGATCGTGCCCAGGGGCCAGCGCAGGATCATCGCCCGGCCCACGGTGCCAAACATCCACGGTTCGAGCGGCAGCGCGCTCTTCGGCACGCGATCCGGGTGCTCGGCGATATAGGCCTCGATGCCGGCGTGAAACGCGCGGGCGAACTGGACCAGCTCGGGCGGGCACTTCGGCCACGCCTCGCGCATCACCTCCTCGTTGCGGCAGAGCCGCATGATGTAGTCCTGATCGACCCAGTCGGGTCCATAGGCCTCGGCCATGCGGCCCAGGCCCGTGCGTACGGCGAAATAGATATCCTCGAGCCGATCTTCGGCCTGGGCGTACCCAAGCCCGAACGCGCCGCCGGCCGGCGTGTCGGCATAGATATGGGGCACGCCCCAGTCGTCGCGATAGACGGTCACCTGCTCGCCGGAGTTGGCGCCCACGAGGTGACAGGCGCAGACCAGCGCCAAGGTTGCAGCATTCACGATGGCGGAACTCCGGCACGAAGGGATGGCGGCCCCGAGCCACCTATCGTACGTGCGGCGATCGCTCGACGACAGCCGCCGGGACGAATTGTCGGCCCTCAAGTCGCCCCACGGCAGCGCCGTCGGTTATCATCGCGGAGACTTCCTGCCGCACGAACGATATCTCACGCATCGCGACGTTTGCATGACGCATCAAGAACGCACCCCCACGCTGTCGCCGGAGTTGCTGCGCCTCGCCTGGATGACCGTGGCCCTGCTCTGGCCCGTCGCCCTGCTCAACTATCTCGACCGCCAGATGTTGGCGGCGATGAAGTTTTCGGTGATGGGCGAAATCACCTCGATCGGCAGCGAGACCAACTGGGGCCACATGCTGGGCCAGTTCAAATGGGTCTATGCGGTGCTCAGCCCGGTCGGCGGCTATATCGCGGACCGTTTCAGCCGCCGGCTGGTGATCGTCAGCAGCCTGTTCGTCTGGTCGGCCGTGACCTGGGCCACGGGGCACGTGACGGACTTTCACGGCCTGCTGTGGACGCGCACCTTGATGGGCATCAGCGAGGCGTTCTACTTTCCGGCGGCTTTGGCGCTGATCGCCGACCATCACACCGGCGATACGCGGTCCCGGGCCGTGGGCGTGCACCAGATGGGCATCTACTGCGGCGTGATCGTCGGCGGCTTCAGCGGTTACGTCGCCGATTCGCCGCAGCTCGGCTGGCGCTTCGCCTTCGACATCACCGGCATCGTCGGGGTGCTATATGCGATTCCCTTGTTCTTGTTCCTGCGCAATGCCCCACGCAGCGAGCAGCGTCGGGCGGACGCCCAGGCGGTCAAACCAACGCTGGCCCTCGCCGTTGGCGAATTGTTGACGAACCGCTTCTACTTACTATTGGTCGGGTACTTCACCCTGCCGTCGCTGGCCGGTTGGGTGGTGCGCGATTGGATGCCCGCAATCCTCAAGGAACGCTTCGACATCACACAAGGGGCCTCCGGCGTGTTTGCCACGCTGCCGATGAACGTGGCGGCACTGGGCGGCGCATTCCTGGGTGGCTGGATTGCCGACCAATTGATGGGCCGCACGCTGCGCGGTCGCATCTACACCAGTGCGTTTGGCATGAGCTTGTTGATCCCCTCGCTGTTTGGCGTGGGCAACGCCGGGTCGCTCTCGATGGCGATCTTGTTCCTCGCACTGTTCGGCATCGGCTGGGGTTTCTTCGACTGCAACAACATGCCCATCCTGTCCCAGATCGTGCGGCCCGAGCTACGGGCCACAGGCTATGGCATCATGAACCTGGTGGGTATCAGCGTCGGGGGCTTCGCCGATCGGGGATTCGGCATGCTGCTCGACCGGCACGTACCGCTGAACGTGATCTTCGCCGTCTTCGCCAGTACGGCGTTGCTCTCGGTCATCCTGGTCTTGTTGATTCGCCCGCAGCGCCACGGGGATTAGTCGTACCGCGAGGACCACGCATGCAGCCTGCGCCGTTTCGCTTGTGCCACCCTGAGATTCGAACGGTACTCTTCGCGCTGCTCCTGGTCGCGATGACAACGCCGGTCAGCCGCGCCGCCGACGCAGAGCCGGCGCCGGCCGACGCGCGCGGGCAAGCGACCGCGGCGATCCGTGAATACCTCCGCCTGCGCGTGCAAGAGCTGCACAAGGCCGAGCCCGCCGCGACGTTCGATCCGGCGACCTGGCAACGCCGCCGCGGCGAGCTGCGTGGCCAGTTGTTCGAGATGCTGGGCCTGGCACCGCTGCCGGAAAAAGGCGACCTACGCGCGACGGTCGTCGGCCAGGTCGAACGCGACGGCATCGTCGTCCAGCGGCTGCATTTTCAATCGCTGCCCGGCTTGTATGTGACCGCCAACTTCTACCGGCCAGCCACGGTCGACCAACCGCTGCCGACGATCCTCTATCTCAACGGCCACGCGCGGAACGCAGCCAACGGCGTCTCCTACGGCAACAAGGTCTCCTACCAACAGCATGGCACCTGGTTCGCTCGACACGGCTACTGCTGCCTGTCGATCGACACGCTGCAATTGGGAGAAATCGAAGGTGTACATCATGGCACTTATCGCCTGGGGATGATGTGGTGGATCGCTCGCGGCTACACACCGGCCGGCGTCGAGGCCTGGAACGCGATCCGCGCCTTGGACTATCTCGAAACCCGGCCCGAGGCTGATCGCACGCGAATCGGCGTCACCGGTCGCAGCGGCGGCGGTGCCTACACCTGGTGGCTGGCGGCGCTCGACGATCGGCCCGCTTGCCTGGTGCCGGTCGCCGGAATCACCGACCTGGAGAACCACGTCGTCGACGACTGCGCCTATGGCCATTGCGACTGCATGTACCACTTGAACCAATACGGCTGGGATTTCGGCACGATTGCCGCCTTGGCGGCGCCGCGGCCGTGCTTGCTGGCCAATACCGACAAGGACACGATCTTTCCCTTGAGCGGTGTGCTCAGGGTCCACGAGCGCTTGCGACGCGTCTACGCCGGCTATCACGCGGCCGAGCGGCTGGGCCTGTTCATCAGCGAGGGACCGCACGCCGATACGCAGGAACTGCAACTCGCGGCGTTCCGTTGGATGAACCGCTGGCTGAAGAACACGAACGAACCGATCGAGGCCCCCGGCGAAAAGCCGTTCACGCCGCAGGAGCTAAGGGTCTTTGATCAGCTGCCGGTTGACGAGCGCAACACCACCATCCAGGAATCGTTCGTCCGCATCGCCGACCTGGCCCCCGCTACGACCATGGACGATTGGGAGCGCCAGCAGGCGACCTTGATCGCGGCTCTGGCACGCCAATGTTTTGCATCGCGCATGCAAACCGAGGGCAGCGTGTCGACGGATTCGACCGCGCCGGTCGCGGTTGCGGCGCCGCGCGTGGTCGCCGACGTGCAACGCCACGGACTGCGGCTGCAGTCGATCGAGTTCACCAGCGAAGCCAATCTGAAATTTGTGGTGCACGTGGTTACGGCGGCGGACGAACGCCCGGTCGATCGCATCGTGTTCGAAGTCGCCGCGGACCCTGCCTGGGAACGATTCGTCAGCCGCTTCGGTGGCAGCTTTCCCGAACTCTCCCCGGGAAGCGCGCCCGCGACCTCTACTGCCGCAGGGAATGGCACTGCTCTCGCACCGGGCGAGGCACTGGCTTGCATCGCTCCGCGCGGCTGGGGCCCCAACGCGTGGTCCGACGATGAACGATTCAACACCCACTTGCCCCGACAACACGTGCTGCTCGGCACGACCATCGACGAAGGCCGGATGTGGGACGTGCGCCGCGCGATCCAGACGCTGAGCGAAACAGGACTGCGGGCCCCCGAGCTCGAGTTGCGCGGCGAAGGGATCGCGGCGGGCGTTGCCTTGTATGCCGGTCTCTTCGAGCCCAGCGTGACGCGCTTCGACCTGACAAGCTTGCCCAGCACCCATCGCGAAGGGCCCTCGCTAATCGGTGTCGAGCGCGTGCTGGACATGCCGCAGGCGGTGTCCCTGGCTTTTCCGCGCCAGGTCACGCTGCACAAGGCCGATGCGCGGGCCTGGCAGTGGCCGCTGGCCATCGCGGGGCTCTACGGCGAGAAGCCCCCCTTGCAGGTGTCTGCCGACGGCGCGCCTTGAGCCAACAAGCAACGAGCGCAGCCGTTTCAGGCCTCGCTGTTCTGGGCGCAGCGGCGCGGAACTTTTCCGGCCGCGCGGGGTTCAGTGGGCAGACCATACGGCGAACGATCTTAAGATTTGTTCAGTAGATGGTCCGCAACTACATTGTGGCTCGCTCTAGCGGCTCTCCAGGGGATTCATCGAGAGCCTCGCTGCATGCGGCACGCCCTAGGAGCCCCCACCACGTGCTCAATACGCCTGGTCTGCGTAAAAAACCTACCCCGCGGTCCGCTTGCCGCCGTCCTTATCGCCTGCCGTCCAGCCCGGCTGCCATCGAGCAACTCGAAACGCGTTCCCTCCTGAGTGCGTCGCCGCTGGGCAGCGAATCTGTCGTCAACACGACCGTGGCGAACGATCAGCGCACGATCGCGATCGCTTCCAACCCACATAGCGCCCAGGTCGTCATGGCCTGGGTCAGCGTCGGCGAAGACGGCAGCGGCGACGGCGTGTATGCCCAGCGATACGATCGGTATGGCGGGGCGATTGGCACGCCGTTTCGCGTGGCGAACACGACCAGCGGCAATCAGTCGGCGCCGGCCGTCGGCATGGATTCGCTCGGCAGCTTCGTGGTCGCGTGGCAGTCGTCCGATGGTGCAAGCGACGGCGTCTACGCGCGGCGCTTCAACTACGACGGCACGGCGATCGCCAACGAATTCCGGGTCAACTCGTCGACGACCGGGGCGCAGCAGGCCCCCTCGATCGCCATGAACGACGACGGCGCCTTCGTCATCGGCTTCCAAAGCGCCAACCGCGACAGTAGCGGCAATGCGGCCATCGCCCGGCTGTATTCCGCGGCCGGTACTGCGGTGACGACCGACATGATCGTCAACACCACGACTTCGGGCAACCAGCAAGCCGTGAGCGTGGCCATCGACGCGACGGGACAGTTCATCGTCGCCTGGCAAAGCGCCTCGCAGGACGGTAACGGCGACGCCGTCATCGGGCGACGCTACGGTAACACCGGCACGGCCCTGGCCGGCGAGTTCCAGATCAATCAGTTCACCAGCGGCAACCAGAACAACCCCTCGGTTTCCGCGGCCAGCGACGGCTCGTTCGTCGTCGCCTGGCAGAGTGCCGGCCAGGACGGCAACAGCGACACGATTGTCGCCCGGCGTTACGACGCGGCGGGCGCTGCCCTGGGCAACGAGTTTGTCGTCAACCAGTTCACCACGGGCAGCCAGGCAAACCCCTCGATCGCCAACTCGGACACGGCCGGGTTCGTCGTCGCCTGGCAAAGCGCGGCGCAGGACGGCAACCTCGACACGGTCGTCGCGCGGACCTACGACGCGGCCGGCGCGTCGCTGGGCAACGAGTTCATCGTCAACGGCTTCACGACCGGCGCCCAGAACAACCCCGCCGCGACGATCGACGACAATGGCGACCTGCTCATCGGCTGGCAAAGCCCCGGACAAGAAACCGGCGGCGGCACCAGCCTGGGCGTGTTCGCGCGGCGCTATACCCAGGCCAACGACGCGCCCGAGCTGAAACAGATCGCCAACCAGGTGATCGACATCGGTTCGACGCTGACGTTTTCGGCCCTGGCCAAGGACCAGGATCTACCCGTCGACTCGCTGACGTTCAGCCTCGCACCCGGGGCTCCGGCCGGCGCCTCGATCAACCCGACTACGGGCCAGTTCACCTGGTCGCCCGACGGCAGTGTCACCCCGGGCCGCTACTCGGTGACGGTTCGAGTACAGGATCTCGGCAGCGCGGTCGACCAGAAGGTCGTGCCGATTACGGTCTTCGCCAGCGGTGGCATCGGCGTGCTCGACCAGTATGTGAACACCATCGAATCGAACTACAAGTGGGAGATTCGTAACCGCATCGATGGCGACGGGTTTACGAAATACAACATCCAGCTCACGTCCGGCACCTGGCGCACGGCGGCCGAAGTCAACAAGCCCACCTGGACGCACTGGCTCGTGGCGTACGTGCCCGACGAGATCACCAACAACAAGGCCCTGGTATTCATCGACGGCGGCAGCAACAGCAGCTCGCCTCCCGCGACGACCGACCTCGACTCGTATGCCGGTCCCTTGGCCGCCTCGACGGGTGCGGTCTTCGTCGACCTGTTGACTGTCCCGAACGAGCCGCTGCTCTTCGCCGGCGAGAGCAGCTCGCGCACTGAAGACGAGATCATCGCGTATTCCTGGCGCAAGTTCCTGGAAACGGGCGATGAGACCTGGCCCGTGAACCTGCCAATGACCCGGTCCGCGATGCGAGCCATGGATGCGATTTCCGATTTTGTCGGGTCGCCGTTCGGCGGCAACGTGGACATCGAGTCGTTTATCGTCTCGGGCGGCTCCAAACGCGGTTGGACGACGTGGTTGACCATGGCCACCGACCCGCGCGTCTCGACCGGCGCGCCGATCGTGGCCGACTTGCTCAACATGCAAGCCAGCTTCGTGCACCACTATGCCTATTACGACGGGACCTTCTCGGCGGCCGTGCAAGACTATGTCGACGAAGGCATTCTCGACGTCGACAACTTCGGCACCGAGGCGATCAACGAACTGCTGACGATCGTCGATCCGTATACCTATCGCGACCGCCTGACCGCGCAGAAGTTCATGGTCTATGCCAGCGGCGACGAATTCTTCGTGCCCGACTCTTGGCAGTTCTATTACGACGCCCTGCCCGGCCCCAAGGCGATTCGCTATCTGCCCAATTCGGGCCACGGCATTTCCGACCCGGCCTATTTATTGGACGCGGTCAATCTGCTGGCCACGTTCCTCGAAGACGGTTTTGCGCCCGAGTACAGCTTTCACCAGCTGGCAAACGGCTCGATCGAGCTGACGACCTCGGCCACGGTGACCGACGCCAAACTGTGGCGTGCGACGAACGCGAACGATCGCGATTTCCGCTATGCCGTCGTGGGTTCGATCTTCACCTCGAATCAATTGTCCGACCAGGGAGGCGGCGTCTATCGCGGCAATGTGCCGACGCCCGCCCAAGGCTGGACGGCCTATTTCATCCAAGTATCGCTCGCCAATCCCATCGGCGGGCTGCCGATCACGGTCTCGTCGGGCGTGTACTACAAGGGACCGCCGACGAACCAGCAGCCGACGATGGACCCGATCGCCGACCTGGTGTGGCAAGAGGGTGTTCCGCTGGTGCTGCCGGTCGTCGCCAGTGACCCCGACGCCGGCCAGACGCTGACCTACAGCCTCGAGCCGGGCGCGCCGGCGGGGTTCTCGATCAACCCGACCACCGGCGTCATCACAGGGTCCTTCGCCGATCAGGTACTGGCGCCGGTGCCAATCACGGTGACGGCTTGGGACAACGGCAGCACTCCGTTGCCGGCGCGGCAGACCTTCCGCATCAGCGCGACCAATGTGGCGCCGACGGCCAGTGCCGGCGGCCCCTATGCGACCGACGAGGGGAGCGGTGTCTCCCTGTTGGCGAACGCCAGCGACCCAGCCGGCGCGAATGACCCGCTCACTTACACCTGGGACATCAACGGCGATCTGGTATTCGGCGACGCCGTGGGAGCCAATCCCACGCTCAGTTGGGCACAGCTCAACGCTCTGGGCATCACCGACGGAACACCAGGTTCGATATACAGCGTCCGTGTTCGGGTCGACGACGGCGACGGCGGTGTTACCACATCGGCCCCGATGACCCTGACCATCAACAACCTCGCGCCGACGGCCAGCGCCGGTGGTCTCTACGCGACCGATGAGGGAAGCGGCGTCACGCTTTTGGCCACCGGTGCCGATCCGATCGGCCCCCTCGACCCGCTCACCTTTTCCTGGGACGTCAACGGCGATCTGGTATTCGGCGACGCCGTGGGAGCCAATCCCACGCTCAGTTGGGCACAGCTCAACTCTCTGGGCATCACCGACGGAACACCAGGTTCGATATACAGCGTCCGTGTTCGGGTCGACGACGGCGACGGCGGTGTCACCACATCGGCCCCGACGACCCTGACCATCAACAACCTCGCGCCGACGGCCAGCGCCGGTGGTCTCTACGCGACCGATGAGGGAAGCGGCGTCACGCTTTCGGCCACCGGTGCCGATCCGATCGGCCCCCTCGATCCGCTCACCTTTTCCTGGGACATCAATGGCGATCTGGTGTTCGGCGACGCCGTGGGGGCAACGCCGACGCTGTCGTGGGCCCAATTGCAGGCACTCGGGATCGACGACGGGAACGCCACATCGATCTACAACGTCCGCGTACAAGTCGACGACGGCGACGGCGGCGTCACCGTTTCTGCGCCGGCGACGCTCACGATCGACAACCTGCCGCCCACCGCGTCGGCCAATGGTGCGTATGCTGCGAGCGAAGGCTCAGGCGTGTCGCTGTCGGCCACCGGTAGTGATCCGGTCGGCGCCAACGACCCCCTGACCTACAGTTGGGACATCAACGGCGATCTGGTCTTTGGCGATGCAACCGGCTCGAACCCAACGCTCAGTTGGGCGCAGCTCGTGGCCCTGGGCATCGACGATGGCAACGCAACTGCGATTCACGATGTCCGTGTGCGCATCGACGATGGCGACGGCGGTCTGACCACCTCGGCGGCCACGACGTTGACCATCGGCAACGTCGCGCCCGCCGCGGCAATTTCCGCGGCCGTCGCGGCACAATTCCGCGGCGAAAGTGTCACCTACAGCCTCACGACCACGGACCCGTCGCCGGTCGATCAGGCGGCGAGTTTCGCCTGGGACATCGACTGGGACAACGACGGCGTGTTCGATCAGACCGTCGCCGGCCCGAGCGGTACCACCGTGACCCACGCCTACCCGACCATCGGCACGAAGAACTTCGTTGTCCGCGCCACCGACCAGGACGGTGGTCTAGGGCTCGTCTCTTCCCCGGTCAGCGTCAACGTGAGCAAGTATGTGGTCCGCAACAACGGCGCGACGAACGACCTGCTCTGGGGCGGCACGCCCGGACTCGACGCGGTGTTCCTCTTCGGCAGCGGGACCTCGGTGACTCTGATCACCCAGTTCGAAAACTCGGTGCTCGGCTTCAGCACGACGGTCATCCCCGGCGTCAATGGCCGCGTCAAGCTCTATGGCCACGGCAGTCTCGACGTGCTCGATGCGGAGTTCATCAGCTCGCGCGTGGTCGAGCTTTACGGCGGCGACGGTGACGACGCCCTCTATGGCGGTTCGCGCGGCGATTCGCTCTACGGCGGCCAGGGCAATGACCTGCTCATCGGCGGTACGCAGGGCACCGACCTGGGCGACCGACTGTTCGGCGAAGACGGCTTCGACGTGCTGATCGGCTACTACGGCGCCGACTCCCTCGACGGCGGCGCCGGCGAGGACCTGCTCGTGGCCGACGTCGTCAGCTATCCCGACGATTACTACGGGCTGGTCGGCGGCACGCAAGGCGTCTGGTCTTCGGGCGACGCGTATCCCGATCGCGTCGCGTCCCTGTTGTTCGACACGCTCCTGCCCGGCGAGACGGTGTTCGACGACGGCGCCGTCGATCGACTCACCGGCGGCAGCGAACTCGACTGGCTCTTCTACAGCTTTGGCCAGGATATCGTCAACGGCTTGCAACCCGGCGAAACCGAGACCGATACCTGATCCGCCGCGCAAGCGTCGCTATTCACTCTCGCTCGCTGGTGCCGGGGGCGCGGCGGCATCGGCCGGGCCAAGTTTGCGCCGCAACGTGACCCGATGCAGCCCGAGCTGCCGCGACGCCGCGAGGTATTGTCCACCGTGCCGCTGCAGGACCGCCCGGAGCAACGGCGGTTCGACCGTCTGCAACAGTCGTTCGTGAAGATCGCAAGCGTCGGGCTCGATCGCGAGTTGTTGCCGGGTCCAGCGGTCGATGACTTGCTCGAGCGACAATTCGGCTGCTGCGTTCGGCGACTGCGGGGACGACGCCGGCGGCGGCAGATGCTCGGGCAAGATCGATCCGCCGCGTGCCAGGATCATGGCATGTTCGAGCGCGTTGCGCAGCTCCCGCGCGTTGCCCCACCAGGGGCGTCGCTCGAGTTCCTCGACGGTCTCCGGTGCCAGCGCAGGACATGCGCTGCGGTTCTTCGCGGCCAGACGCTGCAGAAAGTGTTGGGCCAGATCGCGAATGTCGCCGGCGCGCTCGCGCAACGGCGGCAACAAGATTTCGAACGCCCGCAGGCGAAAATAGAGATCGTGCCGAAACTGGCCCTCGGCGACCATGGCGCCGAGCTGTTGATGCGTCGCCGTGACCACGCGGAAGTCGCACAGAAGGGGCCGCTCGGCGCCCACCGGCCAGATCTCGCCGCGCTCCAGCACGCGCAACAGCTTGACCTGCACGTTCAGCGGAATGTCGGCCACCTCGTCGAAAAAGACGGTACCGCCATGGGCCTGCTCGAGCAGCCCTTTGCGTTGGACTTCGGCGCCGGTGAACGAACCCTTCACGTGGCCGAACAGCTCGCTCTCGGCCAGGCTGGGGCTGAGTGCCGCCAGATTGACCGGCACAAAAGGTCCGGCGTGCCTGCGGCTGAAGCGGTGAATGGCCCTGGCAATGAGCTCCTTGCCCGAGCCGCTCTCGCCTTGCACGTGCACGCAAGCGTCGGTCGCGGCGACCATGGCGACTTGCTTGAACACCTCTTGCATGCCGGGCGACGAGCCGATGATTTCGTCGTCGGTCTCGCTCGTGACTGGTCCCGGCGGAGTGCGCTGGTCGACTGCTGCGGATGGCGAGGCAATGGCCCGTTCGATGGCACGTTGCGCGACCTTCAGGTCGAACGGCTTGACGAGGTAGTCGAAGGCGCCCTTGCGCACGGCGGCCACGGCCACGGCCAATTCGCCAAACGCCGTGATGACGATGATCGGCACCTGCCCGAGCCGCTGCCGAAATCGATCGATGGCCGAGATGCCGTCGATGCCCGGCAGCCGGACGTCGAGCACGATGACGTCGGGCGCAATCGTGTCGAGCCGGTCGAACGCCTGCTCGGCCGACGACGCCGTCGAAGCCGTATGGCCCAGCTCGCGCACCAACTGCGCAAGACCCCAACAAACCGCCTGCTCGTCGTCAACAAGAAAGACGTGCGCCATGTTCCTGACTCACCCGGGGAAACTCGAAAACAAACCGCGTGCGTCCCGCCACGCGCTCGTACCGCAAACTGCCGCCGTGCCGCTGCGCCGCCTGCTGGGCGCAATACAGGCCCAGCCCCACGCCGTTGCGCTTAGTCGTGACGAATGATTGAAACAATCGTGGCGCGATGGCTGCTGGCACGCCCGCGCCGGTGTCCTCGACAATCAAGTTGCCGGTCTCTTCACCGCTTGCGGCGAGCTCGACGCGGACCTCGGCCGCCGTGGCCGATTCCACGCGCGCCGCCTCGAGCGCGTTGAGCAGCAGGTTCGTTGCCAACTGGTGCAGCGATTCGCGATCGCCGAGCAGCCTGGCAGGCTCGATCTGGCTGGTATCGAGACGCACGTCGGCGTGGGCAAACAGCGGCGCCACGAGCTCGACGGCGTCGGCCACGATCTCGCCGAAATCGACGCTCCGCAACTCGATTGGTTCGTGATTGTCCACTGCCAGAAACTGCCGCAGGAACGATTCCATCAAGCGGAGTTGACGCAAAACCACGGCCAGCGATTCGTCGCTCTCGGCCGTCAGGCACCGCCGTTGGTGCAGTTCGACGGCGATTCGCGTGCCGGCGGCCGTGTTGCGCAACTGGTGCGCCATCGCCCCGGCCAATTCGCCCATCGAGCGCAGCCGCTCGTGTTGGCGCACCTCGCGCTCGTACGAGGCCAAGCGCCGCGCCATGGCGTTGATCGATTCGGCCAGATCTCGGAACTCGTCGTTGCGATCCGGCGTGGGCAGGGGGGCGAATCGCCCCACCGAGATCGCCGCCGTCTGGCGAACCAACTCGCGGATCGGCAATGTGAAGCGGCGTGCCAGCCAACTGGCGATCGCCGACGAAATGATCGCCGCCAGCCCGCCCGCGAGAATCGCCGGCAATACCGACTGGCGGATTTGCGCGGTCAATTCGTCGCGCGGCTGGAGCACGACCAGGATGGTCGCGTCGCCGGTGGGCTGCCTGGCGAGCCGCGCCGCGCGGGCCAGGTATCTGCCGCGCGCGCAATCCAGTTCGAAAGAATCAGCGAACGGCCCTGGGCCTTGGTCGGCCAGCCGCGCCGCTACGACGCGCGCATCGGCCGCCGGCAACTCGAGCGTGGACTGTGCGATCGCGTGGTCCGCGTCGAGAATCACGAACTCGGCGCCGGACAGCGCGCGCGATTGCTCCAGCACCCGCGCCGTCAGGGGAAACGTGGCCTCGGCCAGCGTTGCGGCGGTTTGCTCCAACCGCTGCGCCTGCTCTTGGCGCACTCGGCGCACGGTCCATGCGGCCGTCAATCCCGTGGCCAGGCAGGTCGTCAGCAGGACCAGCGCAATCGACGGCCCCAGCAACTGCGCCTGTAACGGCCACCGCAGGCGGTGCGTGCGGGGTGCCCGATCGGCGTGCGCAAATGACGGGTGTTCGTCGGTCATCATGCCATCGCGTCGATGCGAGGGAGCCTGAATGCAAACGGTGTCGAGGAAATCGCGAATACCACGATCCTAATGCCTCGCCGCCTGGCGCCCTAGATGCCCCGTCGAGGCCAGCATGCCCAGGCTCTTGTCAGCCTGTCGCGTCGATAGCCGCGTGTGTCGCGCCGTTCGACATGCCCCATCGCGGTCGGCAGCCTGGTCGGACGTCGCAGTGTGCAAGAATTGCCGTAAATCGCCGGGGATTGCCTGGCATCGACCCGTGGCATGGACATTGCCTGGGACGGTCAGCGGCCTGCGGTCGGCACATCACGCCACGGTGCGTCGACGACGGCCGCGCTGCATTCCAGGCCGTGGCTCGGTGGAAGATTCTCGGCCAGCGAACGCACGCACAGGCTCTGCAGCGCCCACGACGAGCGCAGACCCGCCGCGCGATGCCGACGACTAAGCGCTCGCCTTACCGCCGGTGAGGATCTGCATCAAGTTGCCGCCGGTCGCGGCGTCGATCGCGAACACCGCAACGATCGTGATCGTCACGAAGGCGAACCACAGCCAGAAATCGGACCAGCGCGAAGGCGCCAGCCGCGGATCGGTGCGGCGGTAGCGCAGGTAGAGCGCCGCGCCGGCGATGATCGGCAGCGTCGCGGCCTGCACAAAACCGCCGATGATCACCATCAGCTTCGGATCGCGGTAATACAGATAGAGCAGCAGCCCCACGGCGGGGTAGATCACGCAGAACACGCCGGTCCACCAGTGGCGCTGCGCGTCGCTGCGATACCGGACCGCCTTGACCAGGCCCAAGAAGTCGGCCGTCAATCGGCTGTTGGCCGCCGAAGCCACGTACAGCGTCTTGAACAGCACGGCCCAGACCCCGATGAGGAAGAAGATCTTCGTCCACTCGCCAAAGGCCGGGACGTACATCTCGGCCAGTGTGGCGATCATCTGCCCCTTTTCCGGATGCAACCCTTGGCGGTGCAGCACGGTCGCCCCCAGCAGGTAGAACGCGACGGTAGCCGTGGTGAACACCACCATGCTGACCCAAGCATCGAGATACATCACCCGCAACCAGCCCTTGGCACGATCGACCCATCGCGGATCGGGACTGCAGGGGCCCGTGAATCGCGCATAGCCCTTTTCCAGGCACCAATACGGATAGGCGTACAGCTCCGAAGCCCCGACGCCGGTGATGCCAAACGCGCCAAACGCCGCCGCGATCGCGGTACTCGACAAGAACAACGCATCGAGTGAAAAACCCTCGCGCAGGTCGCCCAGCCGTAGCGGGTAACCCGTCGCCGGCAGCATGCACACGCAAGCCACGGTGATCAGCGTTACGGCGGCCACGAGCAGCGTGGTGATGCGCTCGATGCGCCGGTACCCGCCGCTGAGCAACAGCAAGATCGCGGCCATCGCGGCCAGCACGGCCCACGGGTGCTCGGGCTTTTCGGCGATCGCCTGGCTGATGCCCGGCCAGATGCCTTTCAACCGTTCGGCCAGCCACGGCGAACCCTGGGGAAAGGCCAGGTGCACGGCCTGGCCCACGCCACCGGCCATGGCGCCCAGTTGCACGACGGTGATCAACAACATGATGAACCACCACCAGACGAGCCAATGCGTCCCCAGGCGCGGTCCCGGCAAATCATCGAGCCCGGCGAGGGTCGGCTTGCCGGAAGAAATGGCGTAGCGCCCGAGCTCGATCTGGACGAAGACCTTGATCACGCAACTGAACAAGATCAGCCACAGAAACACGAAGCCGTATTGCGCGCCAAGCGCGGTGGTCAGCAGCAATTCGCCCGAGCCGACGATGCTGCCGGCCAAAATGATGCCGGGCCCGATTTTGCGCAGGGCCGCCGGCAGGCTGCGCGGCGGCTCCTGAATCGTTTCGTTCGACAGGGCGTACGGTTCGTACGGCGCTTGGTTTTCCATGCCGAGAAGCGGCCCCCTGGGACTCGCGGCCATCGAGCAAAGCAACTCCCCGACGGCAACTTGCTCCTCCAGCCGGCTGCCGTCGGCGTCCCGTTCTAACACGACACCGGGCGCAACCCAAGCTGGGGAATCCAGTCTTCGTGTTCGGCAAACGAGCCGCGAAGGCTGATCGTGCCTGCCTGCGAATTTGCTTGACTTCGCCCACTCTCTGGCTACGATTCACCGACGTACGTCGTACAGACGTAGACAGATCACTCCCCCGGGAATGGCTGCCTTTCACGGAACAACATGGCACATTTCGACGTCAAGTCGCTGGGTCCGCTGCAACGACAGCTCATTGAATTCCTCTGGGATCGAGGGCCGGCGACCGTGGCCGAACTGCACGAACGCCTCGGTGCCGCCGGCCACGAAGTGACTTATACGACCGTTCTGGTTGCCCTGCAGAAGCTCGAAAAAAAGGGCTGGGTACAACACCGCGCGCGGGGTCGCGCCTATCAATACTCGGCGCGCGTTAGCCGCAAACAAAACCGCACCAGCAGTCTCGGCGAACTGCTGCACAAGCATTTCGCCGGCGATGCCCGAGAGCTCGTTTCGCAGCTATTGGAACTCCATCCTGCGTCCGACGAGGAATTGCGCGAGCTGCGGCAACTGATCGAACAACGTCGCCGGGAGCTGCGCCATGGCTGAACTCGGGGCGGATATCCTGGCCAGTTTGATGTCGCTGGTCGAGCGCGACGCCTGGCAACTGTTTGCCTGGAACTGCCTTTGGCAATCGACCGTCGTTTGCCTGATTGGCTTGGCGGTCGAGCGGCTGTGCCGCAAGCAGTCGGGGGCTTGGAGGGCGGAGGTCTGCCTGGCGACGGTGTGCCTGGCGGTGGTGACGCCGCTGTTGACGACTGCCCTCCGCTCGACCAGGCATGAAATCACCTGGTCGCTGCCGCACGCGTGGTCAACTGCGCTGCCAGTACCGGAGGCGGCTACGGGAAGCGTTGCATACAGCAGGTCGATGCCCGGCGCATCAACTGCCGGGGCCAAGCCGGCGCCAGTTGCGGCAACACACCCAACACTGCGGTCATTGTTCGTACCGCAAGGCGAATTACCTGACAGCGAACCGTTCGCGGACCAGGCAACCGCCGATACAGCGGCGCTGAATGCGGAGCCTGCAAGGGTCCCCAGGCATGTTCCAGCGGCGAGCAGCCTCGATGACACGGCCTTGCTGCCTGAATTCACGTCGGCCGCGCAGCTCGAATCGCTGGCCGAGCATGACTCGAGACTTCTGCCCAATCCTTGGCTCGTCACAGCAATGGGCTGGGTATTACTGGTTGGTTGGCGATTTGCAAGGATCGCGCACGACGTCCAAACCCTGGCCCGGCTTCGACGACGCTCGTTGTACGATGTACCGGCGAAGATCACGGCTGAGTTTAACCGTGCGGCAGCGGCCCTGAGATTCGCCGGTCGATTCCAGGTGCGCCACTCATCCGACATTAAGGTGCCGACGTTGTCGGGCATCCGTCGGCCAGTTGTCCTAATTCCCACTCAGGCGCCCAGGAATGCAGACTGGTACCAGGTCGCCTGTCACGAACTGGCGCATGCCCAGCGCCGGGATAATCTGGCCCAGGCAAGCTTTCAGCTCGCGTTGCTCGTCCTGCCGTGGCAACCGCTGTTGTACGTTGTGCGGCGCGCATTTCTTGTCGCCGCGGAACAAGCTGCCGATCACCGTGCCGTGCGTGGCGGGATCCATCCTGTGGACCTGGCCGAGCAGCTCACGATGTGGCTCGCGGCCACGGGAAACGCGCGCTCGCCAGGAACTGCCATGGCCCATCGTCACCCTTCAACGAGGAGGAGAATCATGGATTTGCTCGCTTTACCTCCAGAAAACTGCCCCCAAGCCATGCGCCCCGTGATGCACTGGTTCGTCCTCGCCTCGGCACTGCTACTCTGCCTGGCACTGTCGACGCTTCGGATCAACGCAGAAGAAACCGCGCCTCCTTCCACCGGCGGCGCCAATCGACCCGCGCCCGTAATCGCCGTGGCACCTCCCGTGAGCGAAGTCGCGACTGACGAGGAGCGGCAACCACGATCCAATGACGAGATCAATGCGGCCATCGTCGAGCGTGACGCTTTCCGCCTCGGGCCGGGTGACCGATTGCGAATCGACGTCAGGCTAACGCCCCGCGACGAGCGAATGCTCCAGCCCGGCGATGTGGTGCATGTTTCGGTCAGTAACACGCTGGCCAGTGAGCCGGTCGAAGGCCCGTATGTCGTCGCCTTTGACCATAGCCTGCACTTCAATGCCAGCTATGGCGCTGTCGACGTGAAAGGCAAAAACCTTGCCGCCGCCCGGGACGCGGCCGCAAGTCACTTCAAGTCGATGTTGGGCGATTCCGAGCTGCAAATGTATTACGCTCCCGCTGCCTTTACGCTCAACGCGCTTGTCGATTCGGCGCCCAGGTCAATTCAGGACGACAAGCAGCCGAGGGAGCCGACGTGGAGGGTAGCACCCGACGGCACGCTGAAAATCCCACGATTCGGCAGTTTTGCAGTCATTGGCAAAACGCTCGCCCAGGTCGAACAGGCGATTGCCATTCGGTGCGAGGAGCAAGGGTTCGACGCTCGAGTCGAAGTGATCCTCGACGACATGGGTCAGCACTATTGTTTCGTCGGGGTCATGGATCAACCGGGCACTGTGAAACGTCGTCCGCTACACGGTGGCGAGACGGTGCTGGATATGTTGACGGACCAGGACGCAGGAATTAGCGCGTTATTGTCGGAGGGCGCGGTTGTCGAGTACATCGGCCGAGCGCCGGTTGGGGTCGCCAATCAAATCGTTCTTACACTCAACGCGATCATTCGCGATTCCAGCGGTGAGCAAAACCCTCGCGTGCATCATGGCGACCGGATCCTCCTTCGCCCGCTGGAACAGCGAAAAACAGGTTCTGGCCAATTCTGAAGAACGCTTCCTAGAAAAGTTCAAGCGGTGCCTCCCTATTTTGGCCACGGTCTACCTGATCGAGTTCAGTCCGGCTAGCCTCCCATGGTAGTCTGCGTTCTGTCGCAGCTAACCAGGGAGAGTATTGCCATGTCCGACCGCCTACTTACCGTTGCGCTTTCCGTGATGGCGACCTATGGCCTGCTGAAGCTGGCGCCCGGCGATGCGGTGGCGCCCCGGGAACTCGTGGTCGATCGGCTGGTCGTGCGACACGAGCTGATCGTTTCCGACACCGAGCAGCCCTGGGAGTCGGGCTACGAGCGCCAACAGATTCCACGCGGCCTGTATGCCCGGGCGCTCCACGACGGCCCCGGCGGGCTCTGGGTGCGCAGCCGGCTGATCAAGGGCGAAATCGACGATCCGTTCGACGACCGGTTTCACGCCCTGGAGCGCGACGGCTCGCTGCGCCGCGCGCCGGGTCACATCTCGTGGAACGTCTGGCTCGACGACGCGTGGCGACAAACGACCATCATTCAGGGCGAAGGCGTCGAGCTGTCCGAAGTCCCGCGCGAGCAATGGAACGGCGCCACGCATCCCGGTCGATTTCGCGTGCAGACTTTTCGACCCGGACACAGCGAGCCACTGACCGATGCCTTGATCGGGCAGGGCATGATGTCGCTCGGCGGCGGCGGATACGGCGGCGGAGGGCTGCCCTCGGCCGACGAGGTGCTCGAGCTCTGGGGCGGCCGCGTGCAGGAAATGCCACTTCCCGTGCCGGCCGCTCCGCAGATCGTCCGCACCGACGGGACCGACCCGCATCGTTATGCATTAATCGCCGTCGGCGCCCAAGGTCTGCGGTCCGCGGCTTCGCCGGCGGTGGCAAGCCGGGGACTGGCGACCTTGGCCTGGGACAGCGTGGCAGGGGCCGACGCTTACATGGTGCTGCGCGACGGTCAAGAAGTTGCCGGCCCGCTGCGCATCGAAGGCGCGCGGAAGGAATGGCGCGACTCGGGCCGTGCACCTTGACCAGGTGAACGGCGCGCGGCGAGGCGTTATAGTGCCCCCTTGCGGAAACGAATAAGGGGCCTTGGGCAACGACGAACAGAGCATCCGGTCGCCATGAGCAAGCAAAAACAATCCGTCAATGTCGCCATCATCGGCCTGGGCTTCGGGGCTGAGTTTATCCCGATTTACCAGGCGCATCCGCAGGCCAACATGTATGCGGTTTGCCAGCGGAACGAGGCGCATATGCGCGAGATCGGCGAGCGGTTCGGCATCGAGCGCCGATACTCCCGCTACGAAGACGTCCTGAAGGACCCGGACGTCGACTTCGTACACATCAACAGCCCGATTCCGGACCATGCGGCCATGTCGCTGGCCGCGCTCGACGCCGGCAAGCACGTCATGTGCACCGTGCCGATGGCCACGACGGTGGCCGAGTGTGAACAAATCGTCGCCAAGGTTCGCGCGACGGGCCTCAAGTACATGATGGCCGAGACGGTCGTTTACAGCCGCGAGTTTCTGTTCATCAAGGACCTGTACGACCGCGGCGAGTTGGGCAAGATCCAGCACCTGGCCGCCTCGCACCCGCAGGACATGGACGGCTGGCCGGCCTACTGGGAACGGATGATCCCCATGCATTACGCCACGCACGTGGTCAGCCCCTGCCTGGGCCTGCTCGACGCGCGGGCCGAGTACGTGAGCTGCTTCGGCTCGGGCACCGTGCGCGAAGACATTCAGCAGAAGTCGGGCAACCGCTTCGCCGTCGAGTCGTGCCACATCAAGATCAAGGACAGCGACGTCACGGCCCACATCTGGCGGTTTCTCTACGATGTGGCGCGCCAATACCGCGAGAGCTTCGACGTGTACGGCACGAAGCAGAGCTTCGAGTGGACGCTCGTCGAGGGCGAGCCGCACGTCCTGCACACGGCCAAGAAGCCCGAACCGGAAATCGCCTCGAAGGTCGAGGTGCCCGACTTTGCCCATCGGCTGCCGGAGCCGATCCAGAAATTCACGCGCTCGATCCAGGACGCCGATCACCTGTCGTTCATCCAGGGTGGCGGCCACGGTGGCTCGCATCCGCATCTCGTCCACGAGTTCGTCAGCGCACTGCTCGAAGACCGCGACCCGTGGCCCAACGCCGTGCAATCGGCCAACTGGACCTGCGTGGGAATCTGCGCTCACGAATCGGCCCTCAAGGGCGGCGAGATCGTACGGTTGCCGGCATTCACGCTGGTCTAAGTCCCAAGCCAAGGTGAGGTCGTCATGACGCTGCCGTTGTCGCAACCGCTTCGCGCGGTCTTCGCGTTCGTGGTCGCCGGTCTGGGCCTGCTGTCGGCCCGCCCGGCTTCACTGCAACAAGCCTGGCGGACGAGCCCGCTTTGCCAGCCGTCACCGATCCCGGGCCGAACACGGCCGATGAGCCGCTGGGAAGCTTTTCGGTGGCTCGGGCCGCCCAGTTTCTCGACAACGCCTCGCTCCATTGGCAAGAGCAGCGCAAGTGCATGACCTGCCACACGAACTACCTGTACTTGCTGGCCCGGCCCCAAATGCCGACCCGTTCCCCGGCCGAGGCGGCCGTGCGGACGTTTGCCGAGCAGATCGTCACCGAGCGTTGGCCCGACAAGGGGCCGCGCTGGGACGCCGAAGTGGTGATGACGGCCGCGGTGCTGGCCTCGCACGACGCCGCCACGACGGGCAAGCTGCACCCCACGACGCGCTTGGCCCTGGATCGGATGTGGGAAGTGCAGCGTGCCGACGGCGGCTTCGACTGGATCAGTTGCAACTGGCCGCCGATGGAATCGGACGAACACTTTGGTGCCACGATGGCCGCCTTGGCGGCCGGTTGGGCGCCCGAGGGCTACGCGCGCGAAGCGGCCGTTGTCGCAAATCTAGACAAGCTGCGGGCCTATTTCCGCGAGCACCCGCCGACGATGCTACACCACCGCGCGATGCTGCTGTGGGCCTCGGCCAAGGTGGACGGCATTCTCACGGCCGATGAACAGCAGGCCGTGCTCGACGAGTTGCTCGCCTTGCAGCGACCTGACGGAGGCTGGGTGTTTGCCAGCTTGGGCAATTGGGATCGCTCCGACAGCTCGCCACAGGACCTCGAACATAGCGACGGCTATGCGACCGGACTGGTTGTCTATCTCGCGCGTGTTGCCGGGGTGGCCGCCAACGATCCACGCCTGGTGCGCGGCGTCGACTGGCTTCGTCAGAATCAGCGGGCCAGTGGACGCTGGTTTACGCGATCGGCCTGGGCCGACGGTAAGCACTACATCACCCACGCAGGCACGGCGATGGCCGTCATGGCGCTGGCCGCCTGCAATGCCCTGGACCCCGCGCCCGAAGGCACGGCGAGCGCAGCGACGAACTGACCCGGCCGCGCTGGCCGGATCGTACTTCAGGAGTGCAGACGTGAACATCAATCGACGTCTTGGGAACGCTTCGCTGGGCGTGCTGCTGACAGCGTTGGTCGTCGGGCACACGACGGCGGGCGTGGCCGCCGACTGGGCCCAAGTGACCGAGGACGAACGGGCCATCAAGATCGAGACCGAGCAGCTCGAAGCCGTCATTCCCAAGCGCAATCCCAAGCATTGGATGACCGGGATCGAGAAGGGTTCGTTTCTCGACAAGGCCACCGGGTTTCGCGAGGTGGGCGACGGACTGATGGTCATCGACTGGCTCATGGAGCCCGGCAGCGACGCCGAATGGGCCGAGCAGGTGTTCGCGCCCGACGGCAACGGCGTGGGCCGTTACACCTGGTACGAAAACGAGACTGACCCGGCGCGGCGCGAATATGCACTGATGGCGCACGGCAGCAGCCACCGCAAGCGGATGGTGGAAGGCCCGCAGCTTTGCCACCGCATGAAACCGGTCGAGCCCGAGGTGATCCGTGGCGCCGATTACGTGGCCGTGCGGACGCGCTACAAGTTCGAGTACGCCGCCCCCGGCCGCAAGGCGGGATCGCAATGGACGCAGCTCATCGTCTTTCCGCGCGGGCAGCGGTTCTTTGTCTTGATGGACAAGATCGACTCGGTGAACGACGCCGAAGAATTGTTTCTTCGCAACGACACGCCCGGCTGCGTGCGCCACGAGCGCGGCGATACGTTCAGCGAGATGTACCTCAGCTACCTGAGCGGGCCGCAAGGCGTGCATATCCCGGCCAGCGAATTCTTCGCGCCGTTTCCGCCCGATCTGAAATTCGGCTATCGCCGCGACACGCACCACACGCCCGAGCGGTTCATCCGCGCGTATCATCTGCGCGATCCGCAAACGGGGCGCGATGGGCCGTGGCTCGCCGGGCTCACGCTCGATCCGGAGATCGTTTACGAGGCGTGGTGCAGCCAACGCCCCGGCGGCATCATCGTGATGATCGAAGAAGTGTACGGCCGGCCGATTCGCGCGGGGCAATCGTTCAGCGCGGCACACGTCGTCGGCTTCTTCGACGATCTCGACGCGATGAACGCCACCTACGACCGATACCGGGGGCACACGGCCCTGGAAGTCGACGGGCAGGGCTGGCGGCTGGTGAAATAGCCGCTGCCTCCGCGGCCGGTCACGGTGTGCTCTGGGCACACGGTTGGCCGCCGGCTTCTCCGCAAACTCGCCGCAGGCCGCATAGGCGGAACAGACAGCGAGGGCTCGCCCCGCCGAATGGGCCGTGTCTCCTGCTTGCCAGCGTGCTCCGCGGCTGACCGGCCCGATGAATCTCAGTGACCCGGAATCGTTGACATTGCCGGAACGGTCGTAACCCTGGTCGCATTGGGCTCATGTCGCGCGCTTGGCTGCTTGCGATTCTGCTGTTGGCGGTCTGCGGCATGTCGCCCGGCCCAGTAGCTTGCCGGATCTGCAGGGCGGTCGAGTTGCAATCGGCATCCTCGCCGACCGCGGCGAGCAGCGCAGCCAAAGCACCCGCAACCGACCCTATCTGGCGGCGCACCTGGCAGCTCTCTCCGACGGTCACCTTGAAGCTGCGGGGGCGCATCGACACCGACTCGCTGTGGGTCGTGCAAAGTGCCGCGAGCGAGGCGATCGTCGGCCACTACGGCGACGTCACCGGGTTGCGCCGGGCTCGCGTCGGCGCCGAGGGCAAGTTCGACGATTGGGGCCGCTACGTCACCGAGATCGACGTGGCCACCGGCGAGGTCGTGCCGCAAGACGTGTTCGTCGGCCTGGGCAATCAGGGCGAGGAGGGCGAGTTTCGCTGCGGCCACTTCCGCGAACCCTTTAACCTCGAAGGCTATACGAGCGCTCGTTTCTTGCCATTCATCGAACGCTCTCCCGCCGGCGTGTTCGACCCGGTGCGCAACTGGGGACTCGGCTGGTTTGCCACAATGTTCGAACAGCGCGGCACCTGGGCCGTCGTGGCGGCGCACGCCGGTGACGGTCCCGGAGACTTCGCCTCGGGCGCGGGCAGCACGGTCGATTTCACCGAGCGGCTGACCTATGCCCCCGTCGTCGAAGATTCCGGGCGCCGGCTGCTGCACTTCGGATTGGCACTTTCCGAGCGGCTGCCCGAGCATGGCGAGATCGACGTCGCGCAGCGACAGCAATCGTTGCTGCTCGATGTGGATAATCCGCCGGCGGGGGCCTTCTCAAGGCAAATCAAGATCCCAGCCAACTATCAGCAATTGGTCAATCTGCAAGCGGCGGCGGTTCGCGACGGCTGGTGGGCGCAGGCCGAGTGGTATGGATCGTGGATCGATCAGCCCGACGCCGGCGCGGTCTTCTACCATGGCTGTTACGCGGCCGGCGGCTGGTTCCTCACGGGCGAGCATCGCCTCTATTCAAAAGAGATGGGGACCTTCCGCAACGTCGAAGTACGTCGCCCATTCTTACGCGGATCAAACACCGAAGACCGCTCGCGCGGGCCCGGCGCCTGGGAACTCACCACGCGCTTCGCCTGGCTCGACACGGTCGACGGAAACGCGCCGCTCGGATCGAACGGGTTCCCCCAGGGCCAGCAGCTGCCGCAGTTTACGTGCGGCGTCAATTGGTACCTGTCCGACTACGTGCGTCTGATGTTCAACTACAGCTACGAGTCGCCCGTCTACCCGGACCGAGGCACGGGCGTCGGGCAACTGCTCGCCGCGCGGCTGGCCGTGTGGTGGTAAGACCGCTTTCGGCCAGCCGCCGCGCACGATGAGCGCTCGCGTTCAGTGCTGCTGAGGCTTCTGCAGCGAATCCAGGACCTCGTCCAGGTTGAAGGACGCCGCCTTCTGGCGCTGCGGAAACTCTCGGAAGGTCATCAAGAACTTGGCGACGTAATCCTGTGCCGGCACCAGCATGAAGGCGCGGTCGATCATCCAGTCGTAATAGGTGTTCGACGTGATGTCGGCGCGCTCGAATGGGTCCAACCGGATATTGAAAATCTTCGGCACGCGGAGGGTCGTAAACGGCTCGGCCCAGACGCGCAGAGTGCCGGGAGCCCGCTGCTCCATGAACACAAACTTCCAGTTGTTATAGCGCAGGCAGGTCAGCTCCTGGTCGTCGTTGCAATAGAGGAACGACTCGCGCGGGCTCTTTTCCTGCTGACCCGTGAGGTAGGGCACAAGGTTGAATCCGTCGAGATGCACCTTGTATTGCATCTCTCCGACCTGAGCCCCCTTGGCCAGTCGCGCGACCACGTCCGAATCACCCGCCACGGCGAGCAGCGTCGGCAACCAGTCGTGATGGCCGACAATCTGGTTGGAGACCTTGCCCGGCTTGATCTTGCCCGGCCATCGGACGATGCACGGCACCCGATAGGCGCCTTCCCAGTTCGAGTTCTTCTCGTTGCGGAAGGGCGTCATCGCGCCGTCGGGCCAGGTGTTCATGTGCGGTCCGTTGTCGGTGCTGTACATCACGAACGTGTTGTCGGCGACACCCGCGTCGTCGAGCGCCTTGAGCACCGTGCCGACGTTCTTGTCATGATCGATCATCGCGTCGACGTATTCGCTCATGCCTGGGCCCGACTGGCCGCGGCTTTCTGCCTTGACGTGCGTGCGGAAATGCATGTGCGTGAAATTCACCCACACGAAGAACGGCTTGCCGGCCGTGGCCTGTCGCGAAATGAATTCGGACGCGCGGTTGGCGACGTCGTCGTCGATCGTTTCCATCCGCTTGCGCGTCAGGGGCCCAGTATCCTTGATCACCTGTTTGCCGACCTTGCCGAACCGCGGATCGACCGTCGGATCGTCCTGATCGGTCGCCTTGCAATCGAGCACGCCGCGCGGACCGTACTTCTCGCGGAAAGCCGGATCCTTCGGATAATCCGGGTGCTCCGGCTCTTCCTCGGCGTTCAGGTGGTAAAGGTTGCCGTAGAACTCATCGAACCCATGCACCGTGGGCAGGAATTCGTTGCGATCACCCAGGTGGTTCTTGCCAAACTGGCCGGTCGCATAGCCCAACGGCTTGAGCAACTCGGCGATCGTCGGGTCTTCCTTGCGCAGGCCCAGGGTGGCGCCGGGCAGGCCCACCTTGGTGAGCCCGGTGCGCAGCCCGTGCTGCCCGGTCAGAAACGACGCACGACCCGCCGTGCAGCTCTGCTCGCCGTAGTAATCGGTGAACATCATCCCTTCGCGGGCGATGCGGTCGATGTTCGTCGTGGTATAGCCCATCAGCCCCAAGGAGTACGCGCTGATGTTCGTCAGCCCGATGTCGTCGCCCCAGATGATGCAGATATTCGGCTTTTTTCCAGTCGCCTGGGCATTGGCCGCAACGACGGCGTTGTGCTTGTTCACCATGGCCACGAGCGTCGCATCGCAGCAGGGCTGCTGCGTTGGCGCAGGGCTGCTTGCTGCTTGCTGTTCCGCTATCAGGCCAGCGACCGGCCCGGCGGCAATCGGCTGTTCCACGACTCCACTGGAGGCGGCAAACCAGCCCAAGACACCGCCGATCGCCACGCAAACCAGCGCAGCAGACAAAGATTGAATTCGCATCGCGCGATCTCCCGAGCATGACAAGAGCCGAACTGAGAACAATTGTCGAGCGACAATTGTGCCCATCTTAGCGGCCGGAACTCGCTTGCCAAGCGAATTGCAGATCGAAGAGCGGCTGATGATCGACGCGCACCATGCCGCGGGCAGGCCGGTCGAAGTCGAGCACGACGAACAACACCAGGGCCAACAGCACGTTCGAGGCGACCCACAAGCCCGCGTGCCGGCGCTCGACCTGGCCCGACGAGTGACCGATCAAGACGCTCGAGACAAGCGTGCACGTGACCAGCAGCGCCAGCACGGCCGGGGGCACATGATTGCGCACGGCCCAGGTTCGCGTCGCGTGCAAATCGATGACCGCGTTCGCGGCCGGCACAACCATGCTCGTGAGCGTGAGCTGCTGGTTCGCCTTCGCGGCGGCGCTCACGGCGCGCCATAGCGCGTCCAGATGCCCATCAATCTCGCGATTCGTGGTCTCGACGACTTGCGGTTCGAGGGCATGCGCATGCTGGTGGAGGCGCGCCGCAAGGTAGCTGGCGAGCGCCTGGCGGATCGGCTCGCCGGCCGAGCCGTCGAGTAGGCCCGCGCGCAGATAACAGGTACCTAGGGCGTTGGCCTCGTCGAGCACGACCCGACGGCGGACGTCATGGCGCGCGGCCGTCATGGAGAAGGTGAACCCCAGGAGCAAGGCCGACAAGCCGAACACACTGGCCTTGAGCGTGGACGAAACGTGACGCGAATCCTCGTTCTCGCAGCGATGCCGGCTCCGTCCCAGCCAAAACCCCAACTCGTCGCACACGAACATCAACGCGAGCAGCAACACGACCAGGGGCCACGTCGGCCAAACATAGATCCAATTCATCGAGGCGACCTACGGCAAGCGTACGCAGCGAAAACCCACGTGTGACATGCCCGTGTCGGGCGTGCAGCCGTGCCGCGCGCTGGGCCGATAGCGCGAGCAGTAGCTGTCGTTGCACAGAAACGAGCCGCCGCGCTGAGCGCGCCGCTGCTCATACGGATGCAGCGGATCGTTGCTGGCGGCGGGGCCTTCTGGGTTGACCGTCAACGCGTCCGCCCGGCGCGGGTACAGCTCGCGATCGTACCAATCGTTGCACCATTCCCAAACATTGCCGGCCATGTCGTACAGCCCGTAGCCGTTGGCCGCGAACGAACCGACGGGGGCCGTCCGAGGATAACCGTCGGCCTCGGAGTTCCGGTCAGGAAAGCTGCCTTGCCAGAGATTGGCCATGCAGCGCAGGTCGTTGGGCGGTTGATCGCCCCAGACATATGGCTGCCGGCTCAGACCGCCGCGCGCCGCACATTCCCATTGCGCCTCGGTCGGCAGTTGCTTCTCGGCCCAGCGCGCATAGGCCTGACAGTCGTCCCAGGAAACCTGCACGACCGGATGCTGCTGGCGACCCTCGAGCGTGCTGCCTGGCCCCTCGGGATGACGCCAAGATGCCCCCGGCGTCCAGCGCCACCACTGCGCATAGTCGTCGAGCGGCACCGGATGATCTGGCGGAGTGAATACCAAGGAACCGGGCACAAGAACTTCCGGGGGCGGCGGTGGAGTGCCTGGTGGAGACTGGCGCAACAACTCCTCGACATTCGGCGCGCGTTCCGCGGTCGTTCGATATCCGGTCGCTTCGACAAACTTTTCGAACTGCGCGTTGGTGATCTCGTAGCGATCCATCCAGAAGCCGTCGACTCGAACACGGTGGGCGGGCCGCTCGTCGTCCCAGGCCGACGGATCATCCGAGCCCATCCAGAACTCGCCGCCGGGGACCCACACCATACCCTCGGGCGCCGCTCCTCCCGCGGCGGGCGCGTTGGGAACGCCCTGAGATGACTTCGAACCAGCTTCGCCTGCAGTTGCCGCAACAGTCGCCGCGTCGGGTTCGCTACTACTACCTTTGGAGGGTGCAGGTCGCAGCGCAGCGCGGGCCAGGAAAGCTAAACCAAACGCCAAAACAGCCAACAGCGCCAAACGCCATCCGGACATCGGTCGTGTTCTCGCGGTGCGCGGGTCCTTGAACACAATGCGAACAAAGTCTCGCATCAGCCGCTGTGGTCCGCAACGGACGGCAACGGTCTGCGTGCCCGAAAACCATCTCCCCAACAGCCGACGCCGGCACGCGAGAATTTTTGTTTTTTGCTACCAATCGTCCTGAGATTGCGTAATCTGAAGCCGTCTTATGGGGGTTGTTAGGGAGACGTGTCGTGACGCGAACATTGGCTCGCAGTTTGTCGCTCCTTGCGGTTTCGCTTGCCCTGGCGTGTGGAATCGGCAGTTCGCTCGCCGTGGACTCGGATGACGCGGCCGCGGTGCGCAAGGCGCTCGCCGCGCTCGTCGAGGCTGTCAATCGACATGATGCGGCCGCGGTCGCTGCCGGCTGGAGCGAAGACGCCGTATACGTCGATCCGGCGGATGGACTGCAGCTCAACGGGCGAAGCGAGATTCAAGCCCGTTACGAGGCCATCTTCAAGGAACAGCCCCAATTGAAGCTCGTCGCGACGATTACCGAATTGCAGCTCGACGGCGACAGTTCGGCCCGCGTGCGCGGCACGACCGAAACCGACGACGGCAGCGGCAACAAGACGGCCGGCGCCTTTCTCGCCGAGCTGGAGCGCAAGGAAGATCGCTGGCTGATCCTGGCCGCCGAGGAAACCGATCCCGATCCGTTGACCGACCTCGCGTGGCTCGTCGGCGATTGGGCGGACGAAGCCAGCGCGACGAGCACGCAATCGACCTTTGCCTGGGCGGCCGACGGACGCATGCTCGTACGGACCTATTCGCTGACCACCGAAAACGGTCCGCAGGAAGGCACGCAATACATCGCCTGGGACGCGCGCCGTGACGAGATCCGCACCTGGGTCTTCACTTCGATCGGAACCTGGGCCGAAGGCACCTGGACTCCGCAGGAAGACCATTGGGCGATTCACTGGACCGGAACGCTGGCCGACGGCCGCGCCGCTTCGGCGACCCAAGTGCTCAAGCCGATCGATGAAGACACCTTCCAGGTGCAATGGACCGACATCGACCTCGACGGCGAGTTGCGCCCGGCCACTGAGCTGGTTACGGTCCGCCGTGTCGCCCCGACCGCGAACGCCAACGAACCCGCCCAACCCTCGCAGGAAGGCGATTCCCCATGAGCACGTGCTCTTCAAAACTCCGCTCGCTGGCCTTGGCCGCAATCGCCTGCGCTGGCGCTGCAATGATGTGTGAACAGGCGTTTGCCATCGGCGCACGGGGTGGCGGCGGACGAGCCGGCGGCGGTGCCAGGATGGGTGGCGGCGGCCGCCCGGCGCCGCGCCCGGCGTCACGGCCAGCATCTCGCCCCGCGTCTCGACCCACGACGCGGCCCGTTTCGCGGCCGCAATCTCGTCCCCCGGGACATCCTGTCTCCGGCGGACGTGGCGGGGCCGGCAATCTCGCGGGCGGGAACTTGGGTGCAAATCGCCCGAGCCGCCCGGGCAATCTGCCCGCACCCACCCGGCCCTCCAAGCCGGGCGGCGCATTAGCGGATCGTCGCCCCAGTCCCGGTTCGGCACCACATTTTGGCGGCGGCGATGGCCTCGGTCGGCCCGGCAACGGCAACCCGGCAGGTCGTCCCACGACGCTGCCCGGTCGCGTGCCCGGTGCCGGTCGGCCTGGTGGCGATCGACCCGGCTTGGATCGGCCTGGCATCGATCGGCCGGGAGCAGGGCGACCCGGTACCGGACGTCCTGGCGTAGGTCGCCCCGGCGACGTCGGTCGGCCGACGACTTTGCCCGGCAGGGTACGGCCCGATCAACTCGGGAACTTTCTCGGCATGGACGGCCTGCGTCCCAACGCGCAGCGACCGCCCTGGCAGAACCTGGGCCCGGATCGCATCGGCCAGATCAACAATCAGTGGAACACGGCGATCGGCAACCACTTCAACAATTTCAACGTCAACAACTGGAACAACCTGCATCCCGATCGCGCCGGCTACTGGAACGGTTGGGCCGACGGCGTGCGCCGCAACTGGGCCACGACGTTGCCGGCATACCGGCCCTGGTTTAACGGCTCGTGGTGGGCGTCGCATCCCATCCACCACGGCTACTGGCACTACGGTTACATGAATCGTCCGTGGCGCTATTGGTGGACGGTGCCGACCTGGGCGGCGGTCACCTCGTGGTTTCCCAGCTATGGCTGGTCCGACAACGGCTACTACTATGACTATGGCACCGGCGGCAATGTCGTCTATCAAGACAACCGCGTGATGTGCGACGGCGAAGACGTCGGCAGCGCCGAGGAATACTCGCAGTCGGCTGCCGATCTGGCGGCCGTCGATCCGCCGGCCGACGACCAGGCAGCGGCCGATTCCGAGTGGTTGCCCCTGGGCACCTTCGGGCTCTCGACCTCGAAAGACGACACCGACCTGACGCGCGTGTTGCAGTTGGCCGTGAACAAACAAGGCGTCGTCAGCGGCACGATGTACAACACCAAGACCGACGCCACCTACACCTTGCAAGGGCGCGTCGACAAACAATCGCAACGCGTGGCGTTTTCCGTGGTCGATCGTCCCAATTCGGTGATCGAAACGGGGCTCTACAACCTGACGCAGGATGACGCGCCGGCCCTGATCCACCACGGCAACAACAAGACGGAGCAGATTCTCCTCGTCCGCATGGAGGCTCCGGAAGATACCAGCCAGGAATTTTAGGCGCAACGCTCGTCGCACCCTTGCACCCGGAGAATCCCACTTGAACCGTATCCTGCTTGCCTCGTCGGCGGGCCTGCTGGCTTGCTGCGTGTTCGCACCGCCGCTGACCACCGCACCGGCCCAGGCCGCCGAAGCCGCGGCCGGCACGCCCGACGTGCTGCCACGGCCCGACTTCCGGTTCCCGGGCAAGGTGGGCCGCACCTACCTCGAATCCGACCCACCGCAATTCCCGCAGCCGATCGAGGCGCCCGCCGGGGCGCCCAACGTGTTGTTGATCCTGCTCGACGATACGGGCTTCGGTCAGTATTCGACGTTCGGCGGCGGGGTACCGTCGCCCACGCTCGACCGCCTGGCGACCGAGGGGTTGCGCTACAACTGCTTCCACACCACGGCCCTGTGCAGCCCCACGCGCGCGGCCTTGATCACGGGCCGCAATCATCACTCGACCGCCACGGGCGTGATCACCGAAGCGGCTACGGGCTACGACGGTTACACCTGCGTGTTGCCGCGTAGTTGCGGGACCATCGGCGAGGTGCTCCGTCAAAACGGTTATGCAACCGCGTGGTTTGGCAAGAACCACAACACGCCGGCCTGGGAAACCAGCGTGATCGGCCCGTTTGACCGTTGGCCCAACGGCTTGGGCTTCGATTATTTCTACGGCTTCAACGGCGGCGACATGAACCAATGGGACCCGGTGCTGTTCGAAAACCGCAACCTGGTGCCGCGCGATCCGAATCCCAACTATCACCTGACGGAAGACCTGGCTGACAAGGCCATCGCCTGGGTCCGCCGGGCGAAGAGCATCTCGCCCGATCGCCCATACTTCCTTTACGTGGCCCCCGGCGCCAATCACGCGCCGCACCACGCTCCGCAGGATTGGATTGACCGGTTCAAGGGTCAATTCGACGGGGGCTGGGATGCCTATCGCGAAGCGACGTTCCAACGCCAACTGAAGCTGGGTGTCATCCCGCCGGGCACCAAGCTGACGGCCCGCAGCGAGGGGCTCCCGGCCTGGGACTCGTTGTCGGCCGACCAGCGACGCGTGTATGCCCGGATGATGGAGGTCTTCGCCGGCTTTGCCGCGCACGTCGATCATCACATGGGCCGGATCGTCGACGCCGTCAAGCAAATGCCCGATGCGGACAACACGATCATCGTCTACATCGTCGGCGATAACGGGGCCAGCGCCGAGGGCGGCATCGAAGGGAGCCTCAACGAAAACTTGTTCTTCAACGGCTACCCGGAGTCGTGGAAAGACAACTTCAAGCACATCGACGAACTGGGCGGACCGAAATGGTTCAACCATTTTCCGTGCGCTTGGGCGCACGCGATGAACACGCCGTTTCAATGGACCAAGCAGGTCGCCAGCCATTTCGGCGGCACGCGCAACCCGCTGATCGTCTCTTGGCCGGCGAAAATCAAAGAGCGCGGCGGCGTGTGTTCGCAGTTCCTGCACGTGATCGACCTCGTACCGACGTTGTACGAGGCCATCGGCATCACGGCCCCCAAGGAACTCAACGGCATCGAGCAAAAGCCGATCGAAGGCACGAGCTTTGCCGCCACGTTCACCAACCTGAAAGCTCCGGAGACACGGCCGACGCAATACTTTGAGCTGCTCGTCAATCGTGGCATTTACCACGAGGGTTGGATGGCCTCGAGCCGCAGCTTTGTCCCCTGGTCGCCGGTGCGCGGCAAGTTCGATCCGCTTACAGCGCCGTGGGAGCTGTATCACGTGACCGAAGATTTCTCGCAAGCCAACAACGTCGCCGCGAAATATCCCGAACGCGTGAAGGAGCTCGAGGCATTGTTCTGGAAAGAAGCCGAGCGATATCAGGTGCTGCCGCTCGATTGGCGCGCCGTCGAACGGCTCAACGGCGAGTTGCAACACCGGCCGAGCCTGGCCGGGCATCGAAAACAGTACACTTATTACCCGGGCCAGGTCGCGCTGCCCAGCGGCGCGGCGCCCCCCGTGTTGAACAATTCTTTCTCCCTGACGGCCGATCTCGATCTACCCGCCGGAGGAGCAGAAGGCATGATCTACACCCAGGGCGGGCTGACCGGCGGTTTCGGGCTCTATCTGCACCAGGGCAAGGCCCACTTCGTCTATAACCTGCTCGCGCTGGACCGGTTCACGATCTCGTCGTCCGCGTTGCCCGCGGGCAAGGTGCGCATCGAGGTCGATTTCGCCTACGACGGCAAACCCGGCGAACTCGGCAAATCGGCCACGGTGACGCTGCGCGCCAACGACAAAGTCGTCGGCACCGGCAAGTTGCCGCGCACGATTCCGCTGGTCATGTCGCTCGGCGAAGGCGTCGATGTGGGCCTCGACACCGGTTCGGCGGTGTCCTTCGACTACGAGCTGCCGTTTGCCTTCCAAGGCACGATCGAGCGCGTCACCGTCGAACTGAAATAGCGTCGCTGGCGCGGCTCTACAGGGGCGTCGCTGGCGCGACGATGTAAGCACTTGAATCTTTTTCAATGCAGGCCTGACCGCTGCGCGCGAACTGCAGCGGGCCGCGCAAAGCTTACCGGCTAGGCAGCCGCTTCCGACGTCGGCGCAAAGCCCCATCGCAACGCGGCTTGAAAGCCGCCGGGAACACGCCGGTCTTTTTTCAGGCTCCCGGCACACTGGTTGCTCTTCTGACGAACGGCGGCCGGTCAACCCCTGGCCCGCCCATCCCGTCCCCCGGGGCGTTCGAGCCCTGACGTTGCGATTGATCTGCTTCCCGCTCCGTTCGGAGCTTACCAGGAGTTCACATCATGGTGCATGCGCATGTCTGCGTTCTGGTCGCCGACGAAGATGAATTGGCCCGCGGCGTGAGCGAGCCGGCGCTGCGCGAGGTCGCCCCTTGGACCGATCCGCTGATTTCCCAATTGCTCGTGGGCCGCGGTTGGCGGCTGCCTCTGGCCGACATGCTGGCCCGCTACGAGGACACCCCGGGAGAACCCGTCGTCGTCGATCCGACGCGCTGCGAGCTGCGCAGCGATGAGCCGCGGCTACGCCGCGACTGGGATCGCGCCTGAACCGCCGCCACGCTCAGACGACGTCCGAATCGTCCCCAACGACAACCCGGGAGTGCCCCAAGATGCGGCACCTTTGGACCACGACGGTTGATTGGCTGCGCTCGCGGCGCAGCCGCATATCACTGGCCCGCGCTCGCGCCGTAATACCCTTCGACCGCCAAACCCGTCCGCGTGCGAACCCGTTCGACGATTTCGTCCACCTGCGCGTCCGCCAATGGCGCGACGAACGACTCGGCCGGCTGTCGGGCGACCGTATAGATCTGCACGAGCCTTAATTGGCCTCCGGCGGCGATTTCGGCGAGACGATCGCAGAAGGCGTCGAGCTCATTGGCCGAGGGCGGTTGGCCGTCGAGCAGCATGAACAGCGCCTGAATCGTCACGGGCCAACGCTGGGCCGTGGCCGTGATATTGGCTAACACTCTGGCCAACGGCACGCTGGTGCGCTCGACGCGCCGGTAGTAGGCCTCGGTGCCCGCTTCGAGCTTGGCCCAAATCTCGCCGCCGGCGGCCATCATCGCTTCGAGCCCCGCAATCACCGCTGGCCGGTGCAACATGGTGGCATTCGTGATCAGCACCAGTTTCACCGCGCCGAGCGCGCGGCGCCGCTTCAACTCGACAACCTGAGTCATCAACTCGGCAAAACGGCGATAAGTCGTCGGCTCGCCGTCGCCGCTAAAGGCGATGTCATTCAGCCGGCGCAGCTCGGGCGGAGTGGCGGCAAAGCGCGGATGTGCGAAAAGCTGTCCGCCAAGCACCAGGTCGAGCGCCGCCTCCAACTCGCCCAGCAACTGCGCTTCGTCGACTTCGCGAACCGCCGGCGGCGTGCTGCGATCGACCTGGCAATAGACGCAATCGAAGTTGCAGACCTTGTCGGGGTTCAGATTCACCCCGATTGAAACGCCGCGGCTGCGGCGGCTGACCACCGGGTAGACGTAGCGAAACTGCTCGAACAAGCGCGGATGCGTCGTGAAGAGCGACGCGACTTGCGCCGGCAACTCGGTTCCGGCCGCCGGTTCCTTGCCGCGCGGCAAGGTGGGCCGCTCGGTGCGATCATCGGCTGCGCCCATGGCAAACCTCGGCGCCCGATCAACCCCGGGCAGCGGAGTGGCCGCCCCGTGCGAGCCCGGAGCGTCTCAGGCCCGATACAATTCCGTCCACTCGTCGATGGTGACGGTGGTCAACTCGCCGTCGTCGCGTTTTAACAAGATCAAGTCGCTCCAGACCTTGTCGTCAACGTTGCGGCGATTGTGCAAACCGTGGCGGCGGCGGTCGGTAGAGACCACCGTGCCGCGGGTCTCAGTCTTCCAGGTCTTCAGCCCGACCTTGACTTCGTGCACCACGCGCACGCGATCGCCGGGCTTGAGCTCGGTGAACAGCCGACGGGTCGCCAATTCAAACGTCGTTTGCGGCATCGTTCGATTCCTGGGCCGAATCGTCGGGGTCGTCGATCTCTGTCGGTACGCGTCCCGATCCTCGTGTTATTCTCCGGCTACCGCTCCCCCAGACAAGGGCAAACTCTGACGAGTGCAAACCAAAACAAGGGCAATTGCCCCCCCGCAGCGAGCGCTCACACCACCTTGGCGTTGATCCACGACATCAGGCTCCGCAGCTCGCGGCCCACCGTTTCGATGGCGTGACCCCGCTCGCGGCGGCGTTGGGCCTTGAATGCCGGGGCATTGGCCTTGTTTTCCAGGATCCATTCCTTGGCGAACTGGCCGGACTGGATCTCGTTGAGGATTTTCTTCATCTCGGCCCGGGTCTCGTCGGTGATGATCCGCGGACCCCGGGTGTAGTCGCCGAATTCGGCCGTGTTCGAGATGCTGTATCGCATGTAGTTGAGCCCGCCCTGGTAGAGCAGGTCGACGATCAGCTTCAGCTCGTGCATGCACTCGAAGTAGGCCATCTCGGGCTGGTAGCCGGCCTCGACCAGCGTCTCGAAGCCCGCCTTGACCAGGGCGCTGACGCCGCCGCAGAGCACGACCTGCTCGCCGAACAGGTCGGTTTCCGTCTCTTCGGCGAACGTGGTCTCGATCACGCCGGCGCGGGTACCGCCGATGCCCTTGGCATAGGCGAGGCCCAACTTGCGCGATTGCTCCGAGGCCCCTTCGCTCAGCGCGATCAGGCACGGCACGCCGCCGCCACGTTCGAATTCGCTGCGCACGAGATGCCCGGGACCCTTCGGGGCGACCAGAACGATGTCGACGCCCTGCGGTGCCACGACCTGGCCGAAGTGCACGTTGAACCCGTGCGAGCACATCAAGATGCTGCCCGGCTTCAGGTTGTCGCGCACGCTGCGGTTGTAGATATCGGCCGCGACCTCGTCGGGCAGCAGCATGTTCACCATGTCGCCCCGTTTCGTAGCCTCTTCGACACTCACCGGCTCGAAGCCATGCTTCTTGGCAAGGTCGTAATTGGCACTGCCCGGCCGCTGGCCGACGATCACGTTGCAGCCGCTGTCGCGCAGGTTCTGGGCGTGCGCGTGCCCTTGCGATCCGTAGCCGAGAATCGCGATCGTCTTTCCCTTGAGCAGCGACAGATCGGCATCGTTGTCGTAGTAGATCGTTACGGGCATGGCAGAATAATTCCCATCGCTAAGGTGATTGACCCGGACCAGGGGTGCAGGCTGCCGGTCACTGGCCGAACTAGCCGTCGCCGCCGCGCCGGGATTGTGTGCCTGTCAGCCTTCGCGAACCTCGGCCGGTTCGCGGGCATCGCGGCGGGCGGCATCGCCCAGTCCGCTGCGGACCATCGCGATCCGCCCGGTACGCACCAGTTCGCAAATGCCGTACGGCCGCATCAGTTCGATAAACGCACCGATCTTGCGCTCCTGGCCCGAAATCTCGACCGTCACCTCCTCGGGGCTGACGTCAACGATCCGGCCGCGGAACACCTCGGTCAGCTCTTTCACGGCGCTGCGGGCAGCGCCGCTGGGGGCCGCGACCTTGATCAGCATCAGGTCGCGCTCGACGAAGTTTTGCGAGCTGATGTCCATGACCCGTACGACGGTCACGATCTTCTCGAGCTGCTTGCGAACCTGTTCCAAGAGGCTGTCGTCCCCCTCGAGCACGACCGTCATCCGTGAGAGGTGCGCGTCCTCGGTTTCGCCCACCGCGAGGCTCTCGATGTTGTAGCCCCGCGAGGCCAGCATGCCGGAAATGTGCGCCAACACCCCGGGCACGTTCTGCACGAGGGCCGATAACACGTGGCGCATGGACAACTCCCTAGAGAAACAGAGGAAAGGGTGATAATAATCGGCGCGCCGCAGGCGGACAAGGGCCCGCGCAACGGCGCAGCCCGAGCCCGAAATACCTTGGGCGCCGGCAATTGCGACACAGACCGAACGGCCCGTGTTCGCGCGGAAGTTGTCGCTGGACGAGGGCTCTGGTAGCTTCGCAAGTTTGTGACCGTGCCGGCACAGGCTCCCTGGTCCAACGACCCCGCCGCGATGTCTACCCGAACGACGCAAGGCCCCCCTGCTTCCGCGCCCGCCGCCCCCCCGGAGCCGGCTTCTCCGGGCGCCAACGGCAGCCCCGAGGCCATCCGCATTCGCGGCGCCCGGGTCCACAACCTCAAAAACATCAGTCTCGATATCCCCCGCGACCAGTTGGTCGTCATCACGGGCCTGAGCGGATCGGGCAAGAGTTCGCTCGCCTTCGATACGGTCTACGCCGAGGGCCAGCGCCAGTACATCGAGAGCCTGTCCACCTACTCGCGCCAGTTTTTCCATCAACTCGAACGGCCCGACGCCGACCTGATCGAGGGCCTGCAGCCGACGATCTCGATCGACCAACGAGCCGGCAGCCACAATCCGCGCAGCACGGTCGCCACAGTCACCGAGATTTACGACTACTTGCGGCTGTTATTTAGCCGCGCAGGCGAGGCGTTTTGCTATCGCTGCGGCGAGCCGATCCGGCAGCAAAGCCCCCAACAGATCCTCGACCTGATCCTGGGCTTTCCCGAGGGCACCAAGGCGATGCTCTTGGCGCCCCTGGTCCGCGGGCGCAAAGGGAGCCACGCTGAGGTCTTCGAATCGATCCGCAAGGCCGGGTTCCAGCGGGTCCGCGTCGATGGCCAGGTGCACGACGTCGAGGCGGTGCCCGAGCTGGTGCCGCAGCGCGCTCACGAGATCGAGGCCGTGATCGACCGTATCATCGTCAAGCCGGCGGCGCGCTCGCGGCTGGCCGAAAGCCTGCAACTGGCCATCAAACACGGCGAAGGCGCCGTAGTCATCACATCGCAGAACCCTCAGGGGGCATGGATCGATCGTCTGTTCAGCACGGAGTATGCGTGTCCCAAGTGCCAGCTCAGCTACGAAGAGCTCGAGCCGCGGACGTTCAGTTTCAACAGTCCTTACGGCGCCTGCCCCACGTGCCAGGGACTCGGCGGACAAGTCGAATTCGATCCCGAGCTGGTGATCCCCGACCCGAGCCTGTCGATCGCCGGCGGCGCGATCGCACCCTGGCGCAACGGGGCCCTGCCCAAGCGGCTGCGCACGCTGATCGACGAACTGCTTGCCGGCGGCGGTGCGAGCTCTCAGGTGCCCGTCGCCGATCTCAAGCCCAAGTTGCTCGACAAGCTGCTCCGGGGCGACGGCCAGAGTTGGCCCGGCGTGCTGCCGCTGTTGACCCAACAATACGACGCCAGCGAAGACGATCAGCGCGAGCCGCATGAGGCGTTCCGGGGCTGGGTGGCGTGCCCCGACTGCGCAGGTTCCAGGCTCCGCCCCGAGGCCCGGTCGGTGCGGATCGGGGGCCGCGCCATTCATCAATGCACGGCCGAAACCGTGGCCGCGGCCGAGGCGCTGTTTACCGAGCTGAAATTCCTCCCGGAGCATGCGCCCATCGCCGAGCCGCTCGTGCGCGAGGTGCTCGCTCGCCTGCGGTTCTTGCAAAAGGTCGGGCTCGGCTACCTGACGCTCGATCGGCGCGCCGACACTCTGAGCGGCGGCGAATCGCAGCGGATTCGCCTGGCCGCCGGTATCGGTTCGGCGCTGGTCGGCGTGTGTTACGTGCTGGACGAACCGTCGATCGGCCTGCACCCGCGCGACAATGGCCGCTTGATCGAGGCCTTGCGCGAGCTGCAGCAACAGGGCAACTCGGTGCTGGTCGTCGAACATGACGAGGCCCTGATGCGCGAGGCCGATCATCTGATCGACCTGGGGCCCGGCGCCGGGCTGCACGGCGGCACCCTGGTTGCTCAAGGCACGCCCGTCGAGGTGATGGCCGACGCGCGCAGCATCACCGGCCAATACCTGACCGGGGCGCGGACGATTGCGGTGCCTCCCGCGCGCCGCAAGGTCTCGTTCAAACGCGCCATCACGCTCGAAGGCGCGTCGATCAACAACCTAAAGCAGATCACCGTGCGGTTTCCGCTGGGGGCGCTGGTCTGCGTGAGCGGTGTGAGCGGCTCGGGCAAGAGCTCCCTGCTCAACGAAACACTGGCACCCGCCTTGACGCGACGGTTGGGCGGCGTGGCTCCCAAGCCCGGCGCGCACGACAGCCTGCGCGGCGCCAGCCTGATCGACAAGCTGGTCGTCATCGACCAATCGCCCATCGGGCGCACGCCGCGCAGCAACCCGGCCACATTCACCGGCGTGTTCGACGAGATTCGCAAGATGATGGCCACGACCCGCGAGGCCCGCGCCCGGGGTTACAAGGCGGGGCGGTTCAGCTTCAACAGCAAGGGCGGCCGCTGCGAGACCTGCCAAGGGCAGGGCGTGCAGCGCCTCGCCATGAACTTCCTGCCCGACCTGCACGTCACCTGTCCCGAATGCCAGGGCGCGCGTTTCAACCGGCAAACGCTCGAGGTCCGCTACAAGGGGCGCAATATCGCCGAGCTATTGGAACTGCGGATCGACGAGGCGGTCGAGTTCTTCGCCAATTTCCCGGCCATTACCCGCGTGCTCGCCAAGTTGCACGACGTGGGCCTGGGCTATTTGACGCTCGGCCAGGCCTCGACCACGCTGTCCGGCGGCGAGGCCCAGCGGATCAAGCTGGCCACCGAGCTGGGCCGCACGAACACCGGGAACACGCTGTACATTCTCGACGAGCCCACCACAGGGCTGCACTTCGACGACGTGCGCAATCTCCTCGCCGTGCTCAACCGGCTGGTCGACCTGGGCAACACGGTGCTCGTCATCGAGCACCATCTCGAAGTGCTCAAGTCGGCCGATTGGATCATCGACTTGGGCCCCGAGGGCGGCGCGGCGGGCGGCCAACTCGTCGCCGAGGGCACGCCCGAGCAGATCGCCGCGTTGGCCGACAATCACACGGGCAGGTTCCTCCAACCCCTGCTGGCGTCATGACCACGGCCGTCGACGAACGCCCGCGCGGGCGCATCGAGCGCTGGATGGCGCACCCGGTCAGTTGGCTGGCCTGGTTCGCGCTGCTGGCGATCTGGCGCTCGCCCAACTTCGACTTGCCACCCAATTACGGCGCCACGCTCGCCATGTGCCGCGAGGCCGATTACCTGGCTCGCACCGATTTCGACTACTACGCGCTGCGCTATGCCGAGCCCACGCATTACCAGCACGGCAACCGGGTCTACATGACCAGCTTCGTGCCGTCGTTGGTGGCCCTGGGCATGCGCTTCGCGCCTTCGCCCGCGACCAACCTGATCTGGTTTCACTGCCTGGGAATCGCCGCGGCCACGGTCATCGGCGTTGGTTCGACGGCCCTGGCCGCGCGGTGGGTGCATCCGGGCGTGGCGCTGCTCGCGACGGCCACGGCGCTCACGTTTCCGGCCATGGTGGTCCAGATGGACAACGCCGGCATGGACTTGTTCCTCGGTGCGTTTGTCGTCGCGTCGGCGCTGGCCGTGGCGCACGAGCGCTGGTTGCTGGCCAGCTTGCTCATCGTGCTGGGCTTCCTGGCAAAGTCGACCGGCATGGTCCATACGCTGGCCCTGGCATTGTCCTTGGCCTGGCTCGCGCTGTGGGGATGGCGCGGTTCCCCGGCGCGGCGCCAGACGGCGCAGCGCTTCGCGGTCGTGCTGCTCGCCGCAGCGCTGGTCGGCCAATATGCGCTGATCCGGTGGGGCGGCACGATGAATGTCCTGTTCAAAGACCTCGGCGCCGAATCGCGCAGCAAGGGTCTGGCCGAAGTGCTGCTGTTCACGCCCGAGTTCGCGGCGTTGAGTCTCGCGATCCTGGGCTGGTATGCCTGGCGCTCTGCGCGGCTGGTGCTGGTCGCCCGGCGCGGGCCGGAGACCTGGGCCGCCTTGGGCCGTGAGTTTCACGCCGACCGCGTCGCCCTGGTGCTGGCGGTGGGGTTGCTCGGCATGTACCTGGCCGGCGAATTCTTCGAAATCATTCCCCGCTACCAGGCCAGTATGATTCCCGCGGCCATGATCCTGCTGACGATGGCCGTGCGCCACTGGTCGCCGCGCTGGGCCGCGGCCTGTTTCGCCCTGCTCATCGTCGTCAATCTGACCGACGTCGAGCAGCGGTTCTGGCGCCACTGGGTCGAATCGGGACTGCGCCGCGGCGCGCTCGAAGCAGGATATGACCAATCGTCGATCGTGCGGACCGACACCGGGCGTAGCCGGGCAATCGCCGAGAAGTATCGCGACTTGCCCTTGCTTGCGATGGGCTTCTATGAGAGCTATCTCATGTTGCCCACGCACGGTTGCGTCGAGCGACCTCTGCAAGGTTATGCCGTCGACAACAATCTGGTGCCGGGTCTGAAGAACCGCATCGATTTGCTGATCGACCAGCCGGACGACGTGGTGGTCGTCGTGGCTCCCATCGCGCTGGCGGGCGAGCCGCGCGTCCCCGATCCCGTGCCCGGCGACGAGATCCTGTTCCGCGAGCCGGAGCCCGACGGTTCGTATGCCTATCGCAAGCGCTGGAGCAATGCCGACGCGCGCCGCGGTGAGATCCTCGACTGGTACCTCAGCTGGCTGCAAAACCGGGTCGAGCCCGAAGTCGTGGTCGCCGCGCTGTTGCGCGCGGGCCGCGAGGCCGACGCCTGGAGCTTTGCGGCGCGGCGTGAGGCGACCGCATCGACCACGCTGGCCAAGGCCGGCGGCCTGCTCGTCGAGCGCGGCGACCTGCCGCTGGCAGACAAGGCCGTAGCGGCCGCACTGGCACGCCAGGCCGACAATGCCGATGCGGTCTTCATTCTGGCACTGATCCAGTTGCGCCGGGGAGAACTGCAGGCGGCCGTCGATTCGCTGCAACGGTCATTGGCGATCGAACCGGGTCATGAGCACGCCGCCAAGGTGCTGGCCTCGATCTTGCTCCAGGCGCGGCAGCCGGCGAATGCCCTGGCGGTGCTGCGCTCCGCGACTCGGCACAACCTGACCAGCCAGGGACTTTGGGAAGACTACTTGCGGCGGCTGCAAGAGCTACTGTCCGACCCCCAGACCCAATCCCTGGTCCGTGCCGACGAGATGGAACAGGCCGAGCAGCGGCTCGAGACAATCATCCGGGAAACTCCCCCCTAGCCTGCCGCCGGGCGTCGAGAGGTCGGGCCGAACCTTCATCGGCCCGCGAATGTCGAGGTAAACTTGACCTGCGGCAATCTCGGCCAGCGGTTCGGTTGAACCCCCCCGAGAACGGCCCTAGGATAGGGTGTTTCGCCCGTCCTGCCGGGCGGAACGGGCCGCGGTCCTGGCGAGGAGGGTCGCCGGGAACCATTGGGGCTCTGTTCAATATTTGATGGGTCTTTGCAAGGGAACACTTACACCGTGGCTACCATTTCGCGCTCGACCGAAACGGAACTCATGTCAGGCGCCGACATCGTCGTGCAGTCGCTGGTCAACCACGGGGTTGAAGTGATCTTTGCCTATCCGGGCGGCGCCAGCATGCCGCTGCACCAGGCGCTCACCCGGTATAAGGACCGCATCCGCACGATCTTGCCGCGCCACGAGCAAGGCGGCGGCTTTGCGGCCCAAGGCCTGGCCCGCTCGACCGGCAAGCCGGGCGTGTGCATGGCCACGAGCGGCCCGGGCGCGACGAATCTGGTGACGGCCATCGCCGACGCCAAGCTCGACAGCATCCCGCTGGTTTGCCTGACCGGCCAGGTGCCCACGCGCGTGATCGGCACCGACGCCTTCCAAGAAACGCCGATCGTCGAGATCTGCCGCGGCATCACCAAGCATCACTACCTGGTCACGCGCGTCGAAGACGTCGCGCGCGTCATGCGCGAGGCTTTCCACGTCGCCACGACCGGGCGCCCGGGCCCGGTGCTGGTCGATCTGCCCAAGGACGTGCAACTCGCGACGACGGTGCCCAACTTCGACGCCCCGATGGACCTGCCGGGCTACCGCGTCATGCGCCCCACGGCGCGGCCCGAGCAGTTGGCGCAAGTGGCCGCGGCGATCAAGCGTTCGCGCCGTCCGGTGATCTACGCCGGCGGCGGCATCATCACCGGCGAGGCCAGCGCCGAGCTGCAGGCCCTGGCCCGTAAAACGGCCATTCCGGTCACGACCACCTTGATGGGCATCGGCTGCTTCCCGGGCGACGATATTCAGTCGCTCGACATGCTGGGCATGCACGGCAGCGTGTATTCCAACTATGCCGTCGATCAATGCGATCTGCTGTTGGCGCTCGGCGTGCGATTCGACGATCGCGTGACCGGCCAGGTCTCGGCTTTCGCCAAGAACGCGAAGATCGTCCACATCGACGTCGATGCCTCGGAGATCAACAAGAACAAGGCCGCGCACATCCCGATTTGCAGCGACGTCAAGTATGCCCTGACCGAGCTGAACAAGATCGTCGAGGCGCCGGACGATCTCTCGGACTGGTACGCCCAAATCGCCGAGTGGAAGCAGAGCGATCCATTCACCTACAACAAACAGTCGGAACACATCCTGCCGCAGCACGCCATCGAAACCCTGTGGCAGATCACCAAGGAAATGGACCCGGTGATTTCGGTCGGCGTCGGCCAGCACCAGATGTGGGCCGCCCAGTTCTACAAGTTCCGCAAGCCCCGCACCTGGCTCTCCAGCTCGGGCCTGGGCACGATGGGCTTCGGCCTGCCCGCGGCGATGGGTGTGCAAGCGGCCTTCCCGGGCCGGCTGGTCGTCGACATCGACGGCGACGGCAGCATGCTGATCAACATCCAGGAACTGGCCACCTGCTACTGCGAGAACCTGCCGGTCAAGGTGCTGCTGTTGAACAATCAGCATTTGGGCATGGTCGTGCAATGGGAAGACCGGTTCCACGCCGGCAATCGGGCGCACACGTATCTCGGCCCGATCGACAATCCCGAGGCCGTCGGCCAGGGCGAAGGTCTTGGCCCCGACCAGCGTTATCCCGATTTCGTGACGATCGCCAAGGGTTTCGGCTGCGGCGCGGCCCACGTGCAGAAGAAGGCCGATCTGGCCGACGCGATCCGCGCGATGCTCGCCTACCCGGGTCCCTACGTCCTCGACGTCGCCGTGCCTTACCAGGAACACGTGTTGCCGATGATTCCCGCCGGCAAGACGGTGCACGACCTGATCAAGGCGTAGTGAAAAGGCGTAGTGAAGTAGTGAAGCTGATCAAGGCGTAGAGAAGCCCCAACTGTGGGATAACCTCCCGCAGTCCGTGCGGTAGCGTCCAGGATCGGGTAGCCGTTAGGCCAGCACGCTTTCGATCGGCCGGCCGCCGTGGGCGATTTCGACGGGGCGGCCTTGCGCGTCGCGGACGCGCATCGCCGGGTCGATGCCCAGCAGGCGATAGATCGTTGCACAGACGTCGCCGGGGCTGACCGGGTCGGTCTTGGGGAATGCGGCCTGCGCGTCGCTGGCCCCGTGGATCGTCCCGCCACGGATGCCGGCGCCCGCCAGCAGGACCGAGTAGCAATGGGTCCAATGATCACGGCCGCCCTTCGCGTTGTGCCGCGCCGTGCGGCCGAAATCGCTCATCACCACCACGAGCGTCTCGTCGAGTAGCCCGCGCGCGTCGAGATCCTCGATCAAGGCGCTGTAGGTCAGATCCAACTGCGGCAAGTTGTAATCGCGCAGCACGCCGGCGTTGCGCTCGTGCGTGTCCCAGCATTCGTACTGCAATTTCAACCGTTCCCAATAGCAGTCCCAGGTGACGTTCACGAAACGCACGCCGGCCTCGACCAAGCGCCGGGCCACGAGCGTGCTCGCGCCGAACAACGAGTTGCCGTAGCGCTCGCGCAACGCCGTGGGCTCCTGGTCGAGGTCGAATGCGTCGCGCACGCGCGACGACAACAGGATGTCCCAGGCCTGGCGCTGCTGCCGGTCGAACTGCGCAATGGCCAGTTGCGGCTCGATTTCACGGCGCGCATCGTCGATCTGCGCGAGCAGGTCGCGCCGGCCGTCGAGCCGGTCGATCGTCATGCCGTCAAGCAGCTTGCTGTTAGGCAACACCGGCCGGCCCCGCAGCACTTGGGCGTGGTACGGCGTGTCCGGCGGGTTGTCGACATACGGCTCGCACTCGGTGAACAGCGGGTCGAAGCGTTTGCCCAAGAAGCCGGCGTAGGGTCCCGGGCGGCGAATGGCCTGCCCCCAGCCCAGGTAGCACGGCAGGTAGAAATAGGCCGGCGTGTGCGGATCGTCGTTGAGATACTCGCAGATCGAGCCCATGCTCGGCGGGTAGCTGTCGCGGGTCGAAACGATATCGGGCAGGACTGCGCCGTAGCCCGTGTAGCTGGGCAGCGTGTTGTGGCAGCCGCCCGTGTGGTTGACGGTCCGCACCAGCGCCGCGCGATGCATCCACTGCGCTGTCCGGGGCAACAGCTCGCAAATCTCCACGCCCGGGGCGCTGGTGGAAATCGGGCGGAACTCACCGCGGACTTCCTCGGCAGCCTGAGGCTTCAGATCGTACATGTCCTGCGTCGGTGCGCCGCCGAGCAGGTACAGCACGATCACGCTCTTCGCCTTGGGCGGCACACCGGGCGCTAATTCCTGGGCGCGGAGCAGATCGACCAACCCCAACCCGCCCAGCGCCGAAAGCGCTCCGACTTTGAGCGTTTCGCGCCGCGAGATGCCGTCGCAGCAGTGCCGCCGACTGCCGAGCATGGTCCACATGGCACGACCTCCCGTCATCGTGACTCCCGCGGAAAACCCCGACGCCCCCCGATCGTACAAGGCCGCGCGTGTCGAAGCGAAACAATTCTCAGCCGGTCGGCGCCGCAGATGGCGCTAGGCCGGCGCCTTGCGCAGCTCGTAGATCCGCGCCACGCCGTCGTGCTCGGCCGTCGCCACGAGCAGGCCGGCCGGGTGCAACGCCAAATCCCGGGCGCTGGCGGCCAGCTTCAGCCGGTGAAACTCGAACTCTTCCTCGGGCCGCCAAAAGGCGAGAAAGCCACCGGCGCTACCGCCCAGTGCGCCGATCAGGTAGCCGTCGGGATGATAGGCCACGTTCCAGAGCACATCGTTGATCGCTTCCTTGATCCGATGCACCACCTTCTGCTGGCCGGCGGCAAAATCGAACGTCGCCGCGATGGGCTGCCCGAGTCCGGCAAACGCATTGGTGACGTTCGTAATTCCCGCGCAGGCCAACAGCGCGCGGTCGGCCCGCAGCGCCATTCCGCGCACGCCGCCGATGTCGGCGCGAAAGCCTTCGTCGTATTTCCACAGCACGGCGGCGTCGAGCTTGCGCGTTTCGCTGCCGGCGGCAACATCCCATTGCCGGACGACACCCTTGAGATCGCCCGATAGCAGCGACTTGCCGTCGCTATCGAAGAGCAGGCTGTAAACGTGCGATTCGTGGCCGGGCAGTTCGCGCACCAAGGTGCCTTCGCCGAGCGACCAGAGCCGGACCACCAGATCGTTGCCGGCACTGGCCACCAGTTGCCCGTCGGGACTGACGGCCACGGCACGAATCCAGCCGGCATGCGCATCGAGCGCCCTGCTCGGTTGCGGCGCCGGCGCGTCGGCCGGCCACCACAGCAGCCGCCCGTCGCAGCCGCCCGAGACGAGCGTCTTGCCCGAGGGATCGATCGCCAGCGCGAGCGGCCAGCTTTGATGCCCGGCGAGCGCGATGTGCTCGTCGCCGTCGAGCCGGAAGCGGCGCAAGGTGTTGTCTTGAGCCGCGGCGAAGAGAAACTGCCCCGCCGGATCAAACCGGCAAGCCAGCAGCGGGCTGCCGTGCTTCAACTCTCGCAGCACGTGCGTCTGCGTCGGATCGGTCGCGGGGGCCTGCATCGGCGATGCTCTTTCTTCGACCGACTTAGCTGGGGATCGCCTGCCGGGCGCAACGGCTCACGCCAGAACCTCTTCGATGGCATGCGCCGAAGGATCGGCGATGGGCAGCGGTCGTCCGTTGATCGTGAACGACTCGCGCGAATCGAGACCGAGAGCGCGAAAATAGGTGTGGAACAAGTGCCCGCCGTTCACCTGGCCATCGACGACTTCCGTGCCGCGGTCGTTCGTGGCGCCGTACACGCCGCCGGAGTGCAGTCCGCAGCCGGCCAGGGCGACGCTCCAGGCCTTGCTCCAGTGATCGCGGCCGAACAGGTGGTTGATGTTCGGCGTGCGGCCGAACTCCGATTTGACGACGACCAGCGTCGAATCGAGCATGCCGCGCTGGGCCAGGTCGTCGATTAACGTGGCAAAAGTGCGGTCGAACTCGCCGAGCTGTTCGATGTGGAAATTGAAATTCTCGTTGTGCGTGTCGTAGTTCGAGTGCGAGACTTTTACGAACGTCACGCCGTTTTCCAGCAGCCGCCGCGCGAGCAGGCAATGCCGGCCGAGGTCGTGGTTGCCATACCGCTCCTGGTCGGCGGCCGGCTCCTTCGTGACGTCGAACAGCTCGCGCTTGCGCATCAGCGCCGCGGCCTGGTCGTAGGTGGCGCTGTAGGCCTCGGTCTCGGCCGTCCGCCGGCGGCGCGAGAAGTGATCGTTGACCTGACCGCGAAATGAATTCCGCGCTGCATCGGCGGTTTCGGTAATCGCTTGCGGCAGCACCGTGTTCTGCGGCGGCGCGCCGTTACCCAGCGTCACCGAGCCGAACCGTGGCCCCAGGTATGCCGCCTCGCTCGCGGCCAATCCCCCGCCGCCGCCCGGCGTGATGTGAATATAACCGGGGAGGCTGGCGTCGGCCGGTTCGAGCAAACGCGCCGCGAGCGAACCAAAGTGCGGATACTCGATCGATGGCTCCGGCCGGCGGCCGGTGTGCATGATCTGGTACCCCTTGCCGTGGTCGTCTTCGGCGGTGTTGACGCCGCGAATCAACAGCAGCCGGTGCATCTGTTGCGCCGTGTGCGGCAGCAGGTCGGCAATCTGCACGCCGGGCACGCTCGTCGAGATCGCTCGCGTGGGCCCGCCGGTGTCGGTGCCGGGCTTGGGGTCCCAAGTCTCCAATTGGCTCACGCCGCCCGACAGCCAGATCACCAATACCCGCTTATGCGCCTTGGCGATCTGCTCGGCGATCGCCGGCCGCACGAACGTCCCCAACCCCGCGGCGGCCAGACCTCCGGCCGAGAGTCCGGCGGCGACGCTCCCCAGGAATTGACGACGGGCCAGCAGATGATCCGCAGTGCCGCAGGCATAGGTGCACTTCATGATCGAACCTCCTGCAAACCGGATCGGGCGTTAGTGATTGAATCGAAACTCGGTCGAAGTCAGCAGCCCCCAGGCCATTTCCTGGATCGCGACGGTGCGGTCACCGGGGCGCGCCGCCAAGTAACCGACCACCATCCCGCGCTCGGCATCGTCGGGATGCCGCGCCAACACGCTCAGGTACAACTCGTCGGCCAGCGCCGAGTTATCCGCGATCGCGGCCAGCCTGGCCGTCAGATCGTTGCCGCCGGGGGTCAGCCAGCTTTGCAGCACGCCCGCGTTGGCCAGGAACAACGCCTGGTGCACGGTCGACTGGCTGTTGTCCTGCGGGCTGCCGGCCGGCAATCCGAACAGCGCCGTGAAACTGCCCAAGTTCGGTGCCAGCCGGGCATACAGGGCCCGTTCGAGCAGATCGTCGCGCCGCGCAGCCTCGTCGGCCGTGAGCGGCAGCAAGTCGCTCAGCTTGGGATCGACCGTGGGAAACTCGCTGGCCACAGCGGTACGCTGCACGTCGGTCTGACCCGTGGCTTGCAGCAGCGCAAGTCCTAGCTGTTCGGGCGACAGCGGCTTGAGCGGAGCGACGCCGTAACTCTGCGGCGGCAGCGAATCCTCGGATTGTCCCGCGGGGAGCTGGCTGGTGCGTTGATAGGTCTCGCTCAACGCGATCTCGCGCATCAACGACCGCACGTTAAAACCCGACGCCACGAGCTCGTTGGTGAGCAGCGCCAGCAATTCCGGATGCGACGGTGGATTGTCGGCGTGATGCATATCGGGCGGATGCACGATGCCCCGGCCCAGCATGAAGGCCCACAGCCGATTGGCCAGGTTGCGATTGAAGGCCGCGTTCTGTCCGCCGCAGGCATCGTGCGCCAACTGCTGCCGGCGGCTGAAACGCGGGACCGGCATCACGCCGTCGGCCGGGGCGACGACATGCTCGCAGCCGGCCAGGTACTTCGGCTCGGCCGGTACCGATCCGCCGGGCAACTGCGGAGTGGCCTGAGCCGATTCGCCGGTGAACACCGACTTGAAGGTCACCGGCTCGGACGCGCCCTTCTCGGCGTAAAACACCTTCTTGGCCTTGTCGGTAAACAACACGCCGCGTTCGAGGTAGGCCAGCAGGCCGTAATAGTGCGCTTGCTCATAATCGTTGACCAGCGGATGGTCGTGACACTGCGCACATTGCAGGTCCATCCCGAACATCAGCCGGCCAACGTCGCGGACCAGCAGGTTCGTGTCGCCATTGCGATCGAGATAGAACTTGGCCGCCGGCCGCGCGACCGGATCGGTGCCGTCGGCACTGAGGATTTCGCACAACAATTGGTTCAACGGGCGGTTTTCGCGAAACGCGGTCCGCAGATATTCCTGCCATTCGGGCGCGGCCACGTTCGCGTCTGGACGGCGTTCCATCCAGGTCACGTCGAACCAGGTGGCCAGACGCCGAGCGTGCTCGGGCCGCTCCAGCAATTCGTCGATCAGCCGCACCCGCTTGTCGGACCGCTCGTCGGCCAGGAAGCGTTGGACTTCGTCGAATGCAGGGACCGACCCCAACAGATCGAGATAGATGCGCCGGACGAACTCCTCGTCGCTCGATCGTTCGGCCGCAGGCGCCGGAAGCGCTTGGGCGATCATGTGGTCGATCTGCTCGTGGAGCGGCGCCGTCGAGGGAGTTGGCGTGCTATCGGCGGCCCGCGCCAAGGGCACGGCGACGGCAAGACAAACGAGTAACCACGCGACGAGGTCGGCTCGCGGCGCGGCGCGCCCGAATCCGATCGTGAGCCAGGTGCTCAATCGCGCCACCCGGCGTGAACGAGGCCACGGCATACGCAATTCCCGCGTGTTGGTGGGGCAGGGCTTGGGTGGGGGGGTTCGCGGCCCGGTGGGCCCAAGTGCCCATCAGCGGCCGCTGCTCCGGTTACTCCTGGACCCGTTCAAGGCCAGAGGTCGCACGGAGCCCATCTCGGCGGAGTGCGATCCATGAATGCTGGTGCATATGTTAGCGCCGGAAGAAACAGGCGTCAAACATTTGCCCCCCCAATGCAGGGGCCACTGGGTAGACCGGAAACTGAGCTATTCGATCGGTTCCTGCGGCGCTGCCGTCTCGGCCGCCTCGGCACCTTCGGTTTCGGCCGAATCGCTCGATTGCTGCAACTTGGCCGGCGGCTTTCGAGGACCGTGCAGCTTTATCACGTCGGCCAAGATGAACGGATCGGGGAACGGCTCGTCGAGCTGCTTGAGAATGTTGGCATATCGCGCCGTGGTCCGCACCAGCTCGTCGCCCGTCAGGCCATCGGCGATCAGCCGCGGGTACTTGTCGAGCACCGCGCGCCACAGCTTCAGCCCCTCTTCGTAGCTGGCCCGAGCCGTCTTCAAGTCGGCATTGCCGAGCGCCGCATTGCCCTCGAAGATCAGCCGCCGCGCGGCGATGCAGTCGTTGCCCTTCTCCGCTTCGCAGCGGACTTTCCAATAGTCGTAATTCACCTGGTGCCGGAAATTGCCGATGGTGCTGGCCTTGTCGCCGTATTGACGGATCTCGCTGGCCAGTTCGCGCCCCTTGGCGCGCAGCTCGGGGGGCAGCTCGTCGGCCAGCTCCCAGGCCGTGGGCACCAGCCGCTGGTCGAGCTGCTGGCGCGCCATGATCTCGCTATACGACAAATCGTCCGGATTCTTCTTCGCCAAGGCCTGCTGCTCGGGCAGCAACTGTTCCAAGCGGCGATCGCGAATCTGTTGTGCCAGGCCAGGTGCCAGGCTGAGCAACTCCTCCTGCTTTTCCCGCGTCAACTGGGCCATGACGTCGTCGTTCAGACGGATCTTGACGCCCTCGCTCATGACGAATTCGCGATCGCCATAGCGGGCCCAGTCGCTGGCCGCGCGGCTCCAGGCCACGGCGGCGCGTTCGCCAAAGGTGCCGTCTTCCTCGAGGCCCACGGCGTAGTTGATCTGCGCGAGACCCGGTTCCGAGTAGAAGATGATCGGGCTGATGCCCATCAACACGGCGCCCTGGTTATCGACCAGGTCCTCAGCCTCGAGAAAGTAGCGTTTGCCCACGAGCCAGTTGTCGCGGAGTGCCTCGGGCACGTCGGGGCCGTGAAAATCGTCATCCTTCTTGAACAGGGCGCGGAACAGCTTGCGCTCGTCGGAACGGCCGATCTTGTGGCTGATGAAGTGCCCCATCTCGGCGCGCAGCCTGGGCTCGCGCTGGTTATAGCGAATCCCTTCCTTGAGAAAGTTGATGCCCTTGATCACCCAGAAGTAGCGGTCGCGATAGTCGTCGAACTCGACCGAGACGTTGTAGGAGAGGTTCCAGCACTGAAAGCGCCAGGCGCTGATGTAGTTGGGCTGCAACTTGGTGATCTGCTCATACAACGCCGACAAGGTGTTGTAATCCTCGTCCTTGTTCATGGCCTGAAAGGCCTTGGACCAGAGCAGTTGGGCGGCGACGCCGCGCATCCCCAAGGTGGCCAGCTTGAGCGCCTCGCTGGTCGGATCGATCTGACCCAGGTTGGCCTGGCTCAGCCCCAGCCGGTCGCGCATTTGCGATAGCTTCCCGCCGGCCGACGCACCCGGCGTGCCGGGGGCCCCGGTCGAAGGGCGGCTCAACCAGGTAATCGCCAACAGCAGCGCGCCGATGCCGACGAAATAGGGCACCTTTCGCATCAACCGCCGACGAGCGTTCATCGCGCCACCTCGCGCATCTTGAAGAACAAATAGCCCACCACGAACACCGGCACGACGTATGCCAGCGCCATGAGCACCTGGCTTACCAGCGGATTCCACGGGATGTCGTAGCCCCGGGCGACGAGCGTCGTGCCGCTGAGCGACGACAAGTCGGGCACCGCGTTCGCCATCACCTTCAGCGCGGCCCGATATCCCACGTCAAGCGACTTGATCGCCGTGGTCGTGAAGCCGGGCTCGAGAGGAATCGTCTGGTTCATCTGCCTGACGATGCGCACCAGCGATTCGATCGGTCCGCCGCCGATGACGCGATCCGTGGCCACATCGAGGATGTATGGCTTGACGAAGCCACCCAGGATCAGGACCAGGTTGCCGAGCATCGCCACGGCGGCGTTGAGAAACGTGCTCAGGGTGACGCCGACCGTCGTGATGATCAGCATCTGCAACCAGATGCCGATGTAGCCTTTGAAGAAGTTGAGTGCGAACGAGCCGTCGGTGGGCCGCAGATAAGCGTCGGTCTGGCCCATGCCGAGGTATTGTTCGCCCTGCAAGCAGGTGATCTCGATTTCCAATCGTCCGTCGTGCACCAGGTCGCGGTACAGGTCGAGCGTCGAGCCGTCGGGAGCTTGCACTTCGCGCGGAATCCGGTGCAGGTCGCTCTTGTAGTCCTGGGCCACAAAATTGCGCGGCGCGCTGACCTTCGTCCGATCGTGCGGATTGCGCAGCGTGATCGCACCGAGCACGCCCTGGCTGACGTCGCCCTGCGCTGTGCGAAACACGCCCAGCGTCAATTCGAGTGGCAACCCGTCGGGAAACTGCTGTTCGCTCAGACCCGAAAAGGTCCAGATGGCCGCGGCCTGCGTCCCGCCTTCGATCCAGGACTGCCGTTTCGATTCCTTGCCGATATCGATGCCGCCGGGCTCGCCTTGCCGGTTGAGCATCTGCAACTGGCCGTAGATTGGCCGCCGGGCGACCAGGTGGCCTCGCGGTGGCCCCAGGCGGTAGCGCGTCTTGCCGCCGACTTCGACCCGGGTCACATCGTGATCGTGTCCCTGGTCGAACGACGTTTGCCCCGTGCCGCTTTGAGCGTCGATCCGCACCTGGTGGCGATGATTGTGCACGGCCGAGGTCCGCCCGACGAGCGCACCGCTCGAGCCCGCGGCGCTCGCCTCGGGTTCGAGCGAGGCGTCGACCACTTCGTGGCTGTGGTCCAAGCCGCGCAATACGAAGAAATAGCTCGAGACACCCGTCAGCAGCAGCATCACGGTGCCAATCAATGAGAACCCCAGGATCCGGCCGAGCACGATTTCGCTGGGCCGAACGGGCTTGGTCACCACCGTGTAAATCGTACGCGTCCGGATGTCGTTGGGCAGGCTGAAGACGCTCAGGAACAACGCCAGCAGGGCGCTTAGCAAGCTGGTGGCCGAGAGCACGAAGCTCAGATACAACCGCGCCGGATTGCTGCTCGTGGGGTCGAGATACCACCCCGCGAACAGCAGGATCACGACGAACACGACGAAAGCTGCCAGCACCATGCGGCGAATCGATTCGAGCACCGCCAGCCGGGCCAGCGCGAATACGCGACGCGGCGAAATCCGGGCCAAATCTCCCACGGCCGACGCGACGAACCGACCCACGCGGCGCGCCCCGGCCAGGGGACCCAGGCGAACGCTCGACAGCACAAACCCCACGATCAGCCCCAGGACCGTCAGCGCAGCGATTTGCAGGCCCCAGTCGGCAGCCGCCGCGGGGAACCATTTCGCCAAATCGAAATCGGGATTGAGCTCGGGCATACGTTCCGTGATCGGCGCGGGAAGCCTGGCAGGCAGCCGCCAGGAAGTCGATGGTCAGTTGTGCGATGCCGGAGCGGTGCCGTCGGCGCGATCCGGCACACCGCCGGAGGTGCCGTCCGTCGTGGCCCGGCGGCCAGGTCGCGATTCGCTTTCGCGCACGATTTTCAGGAACAGCTCTTCGAGCGTCGTCGTGGGATTGTCCATGCTCAGCAACTGGCCGTGATGCCTTTCGATCACGCTCCGTAGCTCGGACTTCGCCTCTTCCGACAGGCCCGAGACGCGGACTTCGGTCAGATCCTGCACTTTGAGCAGCGCGTCGACGCGCCCCAGCTCCTTGAGCTCGCCCTGATGCAGGATGGCGATTCGATCGCACACGTCTTGGACGTCGGCCAGCAGGTGGCTCGACATGACAACCGTCTTGCCGTCGGCCTTGAGCTGCAGGATCAAGTCCTTCATCTCGCGCGTGCCGATCGGGTCGAGGCCGCTCGTCGGCTCGTCGAGCAGAATCAGTTCGGGATCGTTGATCAGCGCCTGCGCCAGGCCGATGCGGCGCGTCATGCCCTTCGAGTATTCGCGCAGCTGGCGGCGGCGAGCCCAGGTCAGCCCGACCATGTCGATCAGCCGCTCGATCCGCTGCTTGCGAATTGCCCGGGGCATGTCGAACAGCCGGCCGTAGAAATCGAGCGTCTCTTCGGCGTTGAGAAATCGGTACAGGTACGATTCCTCGGGCAGGTAGCCGATGCGCTCGTTTTTTTGCACGTCGTCGGCCGGCTTCCCCAGCACGAAGGCCTCGCCGCTGGTGGGAAACAATAGCCCCAAGAGCAGCTTCATCGTGGTCGTCTTGCCCGAACCGTTGGGTCCGAGCAGTCCGAAGATTTCGCCGCGCCGCACTTCGAGGTCGAGCGCCTTGAGGGCCCGTACTTTCTGGCGTCCCCAGAAATCGCGATAGACCTTGGACAAATTACGCGTCTGAATGACGACCGAATCGTTCATGCGGCCATGGCCCTGGGCAAAAGTTAGTCGACCAGCGATTGGGCGCGTGGGCACCGCCAGCGCAGCACGTCCCCCGACGGCGCCGGCTCAACCGCTCGACGATGCGAGCTGCCGGAGAACCTCAAGCGTGGCCTCTTCTCGCTACGCCCAAGTGCTAGCGACAGTTCGACGCGGCCTCGGCCCGCACTCGCGGCATCGCGCCGGAAGCGAGCGTAGACCCGAAATCGCGATTTGTTCCGAGTGTTCCGCCACTATAGATGCCTGCTCGCCAGGTGACAAGCAACCTGCTATGGCCTAACGGTTTGCGCAATCCGCCTGAACAGCGGCCACGATCGACGCGCGGCGACACACGGCAGGAAAAAACGCCTAGCGGACCGCTTCCCCCGCCAATTCGCCTGTGATACAGTGCGGGGCTCCGGCATCCGTTGCATTGAAACCCGACCGAGCCTGATCCATGCCCCGTCCGTCTTCGCCCAGCGGTAGCTCGAAGAAACGCTCGAAAACCAGCGCCCGCAAGCGCAAGGACCCGCTGTTTGTCGACGGCGCGCGTCCGCGGCCGTTGTGGATCGACTACAAGGACTTGGACCTGCTGTCGAAGATGTGCAGCCGCCACGGCAAGATCACCGGTCGCCGCAAGACGGGCTGCACGGCCGTCAGTCAGCACGCCGTGAGCAAGGCGATCAAGCGGGCCCGATTCATGGCCTTGCTGCCGTACGTCGGCGAGTAAGTACGTCGGGCCACTGTCTGCCAAGGGCCGCCGTCTGCGAAAAAACGCGTGAACCACGAGCGCCTCGGAGCACGGCTCCGCGGCGTTTTTCTTTGACGCTCGCTGCGGCGATCTACCTCGTGCCGAGGCGGCAAGATTCTCGCCCTGGCCATTGTTGACAAGCCAGTGCCGAGCTGTACAATCGGCCGCAGCAATCTTGATACTGAGTCTCAATTGCTTTAAGCAACCTCGCCTCCCGAGACTCGACGTCGATTGACACGGCCTTCACCCAGCGCCGTCAAGCCTGAGGTCTTGCTCCACCCCTTTGGTTGGCATGAGGCACGTCGATGGAGTCCTCGCGAAAAGGCCGGATGTCAGGCTTTACCCTCGTCGAACTGTTGGTCGTCGTCGCGATCATCGCGATTCTGATCGCCTTGCTCCTGCCCGCTGTGCAGTCGGCGCGTGGCGCCGCGCGGCGGACCCAATGCACGAACAACCTGAAGCAGATCGGTCTCGCTCTGCACAACTACGAACTGAGCTGGACGACTTACCCGCCGAGCCGTTGCGGAGTGATGGGCGACCAGGGCGGTACCTGGTCCGCGCAGGCACGGCTGCTGCCCTACCTGGAAAAGGGCAACCTGTATGCCGTGATCGATTTCGGCAAACCCTATGCGAATGTCCTGTTCGACGGGGCGAAGGTGGCCAGCATTCGGCCCGAGGGCTTCATGTGCCCCGCGGAAACCCACGATCAACAGCGCTATGACAGCACCGGCAAACCCGAGCATTGGCCGATCAATTACGCGGTGAACCAAGGCACCTGGATGGTCTGGGACCCGGCCGACCCCTACCAGAGCGGCGACGGCGTTTTTCACCCTAACTTGGAAGTCCGGCCCGCGCATCTGTTGGACGGCTTGTCGAACACGCTGGGATTCTCCGAGGTCAAGGCCTTCACCTCGGGACTTCGCAACGCGTCGAAGCCCAAGCCCCTCGCGATGCCGCAGACGATTGCGGAATTGCTCGCCCTGGGTGGCGATGTGAAGCTCGGCCCCAACCTCGCCAACAACTCCGGCCACACGGAATGGGTCGATGGCAAGGTTCACGAGACCGGATTTACGACCGTGTTTAGCCCCAACCAGAAAGTGCTCTACCAACACTCGACCGGGCAATACGATGTCGACTGGATCAACTCGACCGAGGCCAAGACGCTGACGATCCCCACGTATGCCGCGGTCACCGCACGCAGTTACCACGAAGGCGTCGTTCACGGCCTGCTGATGGACGGCTCCGTACGCGTCTACACCGACGGGACCGACATCTTTCTTTGGCGCGCACTTTCCACGCGGGCCGGCGCCGAGGTCATGTCCACTGGATCGTCCAACTAGACGGTCGCTGCTTGCTACGGCGACATGCCGCCGCGAACCTCCTGACGCAACCGATCTGGGTACGGCCGAAACCTCGGCCGTACCCAGATCGCCTTGCAATTCTTACAACGCACGGCACGATGCTGGCGCTAGATGCGAGTGCCGCCAAGCGCGGTGCTCTCGCCCCAAGTACTTCATTGCAAGTCGCTTAGGATTCAAGACTGGCCGCGCGCCAGCATTGCCAGCCTGGTTGGCGGCATGAGAGTTGCCCTTGGCCCGGGGCGTTTGACCCGAAACGCCTTTCCTCGCCGCTGCAAAGGGAGCCTGTCATGGAACGACGAGCCAAGTTCTTGTGGATGAAGGACGTGCTCGATCATCTGACCCGATCGTTCCAGGCCTGGGAGTTGGCCGACGGCCGCGACGAGCGCCTGCTGGCCGACACGGTGCGGCGCGACCTCGACGAGATCCGCCGGATTTGCGAGTCGCTGCACGTCGAAGCACGCGGTCGCGGCCTGCGCGAATTGGTCGCCTGAGCGGCTCGCCGCGGCGGTCCGCCGCGCGAAGCTGGGTCAAGCAGACAACCGACACGCACGTCGGTAGAATGGGCCATCGCTTCTCAGACCCTTTGTTGTGCGGGCAAGAGACCCGATGGACCCGATCGTCGCCGGCGAGCCCCCTTCGGGTCCTTATGCAGCCGCCCTTGAGTTCCTCTATGGGCGGATCAATTACGAGCGGTCGCTGCGGATGCCGTATGGCGCCGGGGTGCTGAAGCTCGATCGCATGCGGCGGCTGCTGGAAGAACTCGGCTCGCCGCACCAAGAGCTGAATTTCGTCCACGTCGCCGGCACCAAGGGCAAAGGTTCCACCTCGGCGATGACGGCGGCCGTGTTGACCGCCGCCGGCTACCGCACGGGCCTGTTCAGCTCGCCGCACCTGTTTCGTGTCGAAGAACGCGTGGCGATCGACGGAGTGTCCTGCTCTCCCGAGCGGCTGGCCGAGTTGGTCGAAATCGTCCGGCCCGTGGTCGAGTGGCTCGACGCACAAGGCGAAGAGAGCGATTTGCGCTCCCCTACCTATTTCGAAGTCTTGACGGCCATGGCGCTGGTCGATTTTGCGCGCCAAGGGGTCGATGCCGCGGTGCTCGAAGTCGGGCTTGGCGGACGCCTCGACTCGACCAACGTCGTCACACCCCGCACGGCGCTGATCACGAGCATCAGTTACGACCACACGCGTCAGTTGGGCAACACGCTGGAATTAATCGCCCGCGAAAAGGCCGGCATCGTCAAGCCGCAGGTACCGACCGTGAGCGGTGTCGGCGAGCCCACGGCGCGGGCCGCGATCTGCGAAATCTGCCGCGAACGTCGCGCGCCGCTGATCGAGCTCAACGTGGAATTCAAGGCCGAGTATCATGCCCCTGCCCGGCTCGATCTGGCCGATCAGTGCCCGACGATCGATTTTCACTACGACGATGGTGCCGGCAAAACGCACCTGGCGGACGTCGAGCTGGGGTTGGTCGGCCAGCACCAGGCGGCCAATGCGGCCGTGGCCATCGCCGCCCTGGTACAGTTGCGCCGCCAGGGATGGGACTTGCCCGAAGCGGCGATCCGCCGGGGATTGGCCCAGGTGCGCTGGCCGGCGCGGATCGAGGTGATCTCTCGGCAGCCGACCGTGGTGGTGGACGCGGCACACAATGTCGCGTCGGTCGTGGCCCTGCTCCAGGCGCTCGAGGAGAGCTTCGTGGCGCGCCGGCGGACGTTGCTGTTCGCCACGAGTAGCGACAAGGACGCACCCGGCATGCTGCGCGAGCTGCTCCCCCACTTCGAGCGCGTCGTGATGACGCGGTTCTTGAGCAATCCCCGCGCGCAGTCGCCCGAAAGCCTCGTCGCCTGCGCCGCGGAATTGGGCCGGTCCGATTGCCTGGCCGTGGCCGATCCCCTCGCGGCGTGGCGGACGGCGCGCGAGTCGCTCGACCCGGCCGACTTGCTGTGCGTGACAGGTTCGTTCTTCATCGCCGCGGAAATCCAGGCCGAGTTCAACGGACGGCCGATCCAGATTCCCGGCTCGCTGGTGTAAACCGCCCGAGCCCGATCGTTGTTCCAAGGAGGGTCGTTGTCGATGAACGCGCAAGTGCGTTGCTCGATCGTCTGCCTGGGCTGGCTCTGCTTCGCGCCGGTCGCGAGCCTGGCCGCCCAGCCAAGCGAGCCCCCGCCGGTCGCCGTGCCCGATGCCGTGACGGAGCGGATCGAACTGTTTTTCCGCGATATTTCGGCCGACCGCGTGCGCGACGCGTTTACCGGGCTGCTCGCGGGATCGCCGCTGGCAAAGCAGACGGCGGCCGTCGACGCGCTGGTCACCAAGACGCCCGAATTGGCGCGGCTCTATGGCCCCGCGCGCAATTTCGAGCAGATCACGGCCCGGCGCATCGGCACCGACGTCTTGGTGCTCAAGTATCTCTATAAATGCGAAACCTTTCCGGTGGTCTGGTATTTCACCGTCTACCGCACGTTCGATCGCACGGCCGCGGCCAACGACCCCGGCCGGTGGATTGTCGTGGCGGTGCGCTTCGACACGGAGATCGAGCGGCTGGCCGAATAATCTCGCGCGCCCTCCCTCTCGCCGCAGCCTGAGACCATAATGCGGGCCGGTTTGGGGGAGTTTCGAGATCGCGGCAGGCTACGGCCGCCGCTTGCGCCAGGATGCGTCGATGGACTTTCAACTTTCGCAAGAACAGCGGTTGATCCGCGACCTGGCCCATAATTTTGCGGCCAAGGAAATTGTCCCCGTTGCGGCCAAGCACGACCGCGAACAGAGCTTTCCGCACGAGCTGTACGCGCGGGCCCGAGAGCTGGGGCTGGTGAACCTGACGGTTGCGCCGGCCTACGGCGGCGCGGGATTGGGCGTGCTCGACCTGGCCGTCGTCACCGAACAGTTGGCCTGGGGCTGCACGGGCATCGGCGGTGCGCTGGGACTGAACGCCGTCTCGGCCGATGCGCTGGCCGTGGCCGGGACCGAAGCGCAAAAGCGCGAATACCTCGGCCGGCTCACCAGCGGTCAATTCGGTTGCTACGCCGCGACCGAACCGGCCGCCGGATCGGACGTCGCCGGCATCCAGTCGACCGCGCTGCGCCGCGGCGACCGCTATTTGCTCAACGGTACGAAGATCTGGATCAGCAATGCCACGGTGTCGAGCTTTGCCATCGTGTTTGCCAAGACCGATCCGACGCAACGACATCACGGCATCTCGGCCTTCGTCGTCGACCTGGATCAGCCGGGCGTGACGGTCGGCCGCAAGCTGGAAAAACTCGGCCAGCGCGCCTCACCCGCCGCGGAGTTGAATTTCGTCGACGTCGAACTGGAGCCCGCGCGGCTGCTGGGCGAAGAAGGTGCCGGGTTCCAAATCGCCATGCGGGTCTTCGATCGTTCGCGACCGATGATCGCCGCCTCGGCGGTGGGCCTGATCCAGCGCTGCCTGGACGAAGCGCTGGCCTATGCCAAGGAGCGCACCTCGATGGGACAGCCGCTCATCGCGCATCAGGCGATCGGCCACAAGCTGGCCGACATGGCGATCCGGCTCGAAGCGGCGCGGCTGCTGACGCTCGAAGCCTCTTGGCTGATCGACTCGGGCCAGCGGAACACGATGCAAGCCGCCTATGCCAAGGCTTTTGCCGCCGACTCGGCCACCTGGGCCGCGAGCGAAGCTGTCCAGGTCTTCGGCGGCATGGGCTACAGCACCGAGTTTCCCGTCGAGAAGCTCTATCGCGACGCCAAGGTGCTGCAAATCTACGAAGGCACGAGCGAAATTCAGCGCAACATCATTGCCCGCGAACTGAGCCGCAAGTAACCGCCTGCGCCGGCCCCGCGCGACCCTCTGGGAGATCTCCGCACATGCACGGACTGATGATGGACTTTCAGCTGACGCTGCCCGCTATGCTGCGCCGCTGCCAGCAGCGGTTTCGCGACAAGCCCATCGTCACGCAGCGCACGGACAAGTCGATCCATCGCTACACCTACGGCGACATGCTGGACCGCATGCAGCGATTGTCGCTGGCGCTGGCCAACCTGGGCATCGGCTCCGGAGATCGCGTCGGCACGCTCTGCTGGAACCACTACCAGCATCTCGAGGCGTACTTCGGCATTCCCTGCGCCGGTGCCGTGCTGCACACGCTCAATCTCCGCTTGCACCCCAACGACCTGGGATACATCGCCAAGCACGCCGGCGACCGCGCCGTGATTGTCGACGAGTCGCTGTTGCCGCTGCTCGACCAGTTCCGCGCGGCGGCCGGGTTCGAGCACGTGATCGTCGTCTGCGAGCCGGGGCACCGCCCGCCGCCCGGGATGCTCGATTACGAGGACCTGCTCGCGTCGGTCGAAGGACGACGCTTCGAGTGGCCCGAACTCGACGAACAGCAGGCCGCCGCGATGTGCTACACCTCGGGGACCACGGGCCGGCCCAAGGGCGTGCTCTACTCGCACCGCGCCATCACCTTGCACTCGTTGGTGACCACGATGGTCGACGCGCACGGCGTGTGCGAGGCCGACGTCTGCTTGCCCGTGGTGCCGATGTTTCATGCCAACGCGTGGGGGCTGCCCTTCAGTTGCGCGCTGGTCGGCGCGACGCAGGTGTTTCCCGGGCCGCACCTCGACCCGCCCAGCCTGCTCGACTTGTTGGCTCGCGAACGCGTGACGCTCACGGCCGGCGTGCCGACGATCTGGCTCGGCATGTTGCAGATCCTCGACAAAGACCCGAAACGTTTCGACCTGTCGTCGCTACGGGCCATGATCGTCGGCGGCTCGGCCGCGCCGCGTTCGATGATCGAAGGCTTTCAACGCCGGCATGGGCTGCACGTGCTGCACGCCTGGGGTATGACCGAGCTGAGCCCGATGGGCACCATTTCGAACGTCCCGAGCCGGCTGCGCAACGCGGGCGAGGACGCGCAATTTGCCTACCGCGCCAAGCAGGGCGGTCCGGTGGCGTTTGTCGAAGTCCGCGGCCGCAACGAGAACGGCGAAGTCCCCTGGGACGGGCAATCGATGGGCGAGCTCGAAGTCCGCGGGCCCTGGGTGGCCGCCAGCTATTACGACTGTCCCAGCGGGGCGGCGTCGTTTACCGAAGACGGCTGGTTTCGCACCGGCGACATCGTGGCCATTGAGCCCGACGGCTGCATCCAACTGCAAGACCGGGCCAAGGATGTGATCAAGTCGGGCGGCGAGTGGATCAGCTCGGTGGCATTGGAAAACGCGCTGATGGGGCACCCGGCCGTGGCCGAGGCAGCCGTGATTCCCGTCGCCCACCCCAAATGGCAGGAGCGCCCGCTGGCCGTGGTAGTCTTGAAGCCGGAAGGCCGGGCCACGAGCGAGGAATTGATCGAGTTTCTGCGACCACAATTCGCCAAATGGTGGCTGCCCGATTGCGTCGAGTTTGTCACGGCGATTCCCCGCACCTCGGCGGGGAAGTTCCTCAAGTCGGCGCTACGCGAGCAGTTTCGCGACCATTATACTGAGGGCCGCGGTTCGACCTGACCGTCCCACGCATCTACCCGACACGTTCTTTCGATCCGCGGCCCGACGCCGCGCGAGGAGTATCGAGCCATGCCGCAACCTGTGATCGTCGAGGCCGTCCGCACGCCGTTTGGCCGCCGCGATGGCGCCTATCGCGAAACCCATCCTGACGCCTTACTGGCCCACACGCTCAAGGGGCTGCTCGAGCGCGCCAAGGTCGATCCAGCCAAGATCGACGACGTTGTCACCGGTTGCGTCACCCAGGCCGGTCAGCAGGGGGCCAACATCGGCCGCCTGGGCGTGTTGCTGGCGGGCTTTCCCGTGCACGTGCCGGCCGTGAGCCTGAACCGCATGTGCGGCTCGAGCCAGCAGGCGATCCATTTCGCCGCGCAGGAAGTGGCCGCCGGCGACTCCGATTTCGCCATCGGCTGCGGCATCGAGAGCATGACGCGGGCCCCCATGTTCAGCGACGTGGGCGACCTGGGCAACTTGAACCCGGCCCTGTTCAAGCAATTCGAATTGGTGCATCAAGGCGAAAGCGCCGAGCGGATGGCCGAGAAATGGAACATCACCCGGCAGGACGTCGACGATTTCTCGATCGAGAGCCATGCCCGCGCCAGCCGCGCCGCCAAGGAGAATCGCAACAAAGAGCTGTTGCCGACCACAGGGGTCGACAAGGAAGGCAAAAAGATCGACGTGACCCGCGACGAGGGCGTGCGCGACGTGGTTGATCGGGCCAAGATGGCTTCGCTGGCCACGGTGTTTCGCCCGGACGGCAACGGTGTCGTGACGGCCGCGAACAGCAGCCAGATTTCCGACGGGGCCGCGGCCGTGTTGATCGCCAGCGACGAAGTCTCGCGGAGCGAAGGCCTCAAGCCGCGTGCAAGGTTCCTGGCACGCGTGGCCGTGGGCGACGATCCGACCCTGCAATTGGCCGGCGTGATTCCCGCCACGCAAAAGGCGCTGAAGCGCGCCGGTTTGACGATCAAGGACATCGACTGGATCGAGATCAACGAAGCGTTTGCCACGGTCGTGCTCGGTTGGGCCCGCGAGCTCAAGCCCGATATGGCCAAGGTCAATCCCTGGGGCGGCGCGATCGCTCACGGCCATCCGCTGGGCGGCACCGGAGCCGGCCTGATGTCGAAGATGCTGGCCGGGCTCGAAGCCACGGGCGGGCGCATCGGCCTGCAGACCATGTGCATCGGCCACGGTCAGGCCACGTGCACGATCATCGAACGGCTCTAGTTTCACCCGGCCCGGGACGAATTCCAGCGCATCCGCGACCAGGCCGCCAGGAATCATTGCCTCCAGGTTTTATTGCAACTCGAAGCACACCTTCTGGGAAACCCGCGCGCATGGATATTCAAGGTAAGACGTTTCTGGTGACCGGCGGAGCTTCGGGCCTCGGCGAGGCCACGGTGCGCCAGATTCTCGCCAAGGGCGGCAATGCGATCATCGCCGACTTGAAGGACGAGCAAGGTCAAGCCCTGGTGAAAGAGCTGGGCTCGTCGGCCCGATTCCTGGCGACCGACGTCAGCAAGACCGAGCAGGTGCAGGCCTGCATCGCCGCCGCGCAAAGCCACTTCGGCGGCCTGCACGGCGCGATCAACTGCGCGGGCGTCGGCTGGGCCGCGCGGGTCTGCCCGAAGGAGGGCCCGCATGATCTGGAGCTGTTCACGACGATCGTGAACATCAACCTGATCGGGACCTTCAACGTCATCCGGCTGGTGGGCGCGGCCATGACCGGCGCGCCGCCGGTGAACGAAGACAACGAGCGCGGCGTGATCATCAACACGGCCTCGGTCGCCGCGTTCGACGGCCAGATCGGCCAGGCCGCTTACTCGGCCTCGAAAGGGGGCGTCGTGGCGATGACCCTGCCGATCGCCCGTGAACTGGCCCGTTTCGGCATCCGCGTCGTGACCGTCGCGCCGGGCCTGTTCGATACGCCGATGATGCAGGCCCTGCCGGACGAGGCCAAGAAGTCGCTGGGGGCGCAGGTGCCGTTCCCGTCACGGCTGGGCCAGCCCAAGGAGTACGCCGCCTTGGCCTGTCACATCATCGAAAACCCGATGATCAACGGCGAATGCATCCGCCTCGACGGCGCCATCCGCATGGCGCCGAAATAGGCCCGGCTGCGCTTTGAACAACGCCAATCGTTGACGGGCCTTCCGCTCGCTGCGAACGGCTCGCCGAATGTTGGGCGCCTGCGCCTTTTCGTTGGTGCAGCAAGAGAACGATCGATGACCGAGAACAAGGCGAAGCCCAAGGCCAAGAAAGGCGTCGTGCTGCTTTCGGGCGGCAATCCGCAAATCGCCAAGGCCGACGGCGATGCGCCCGTGCAGGCGTATATCGCCGCAATGCCGGGCTGGAAGCGCGACCTCGGCAAGCGGCTCGACGCGCTGATCGTGAAGTCCGCGCCCAAGGTGCGTAAGGCCGTGAAGTGGAATTCACCCTTTTATGGGATCGAAGGCCACGGCTGGTTCCTGTCGTTCCACGTATTTACCCACTACGTGAAGGTGACGTTTTTCACCGGCGCCTCGCTGCGACCGGTCCCGCCTGGTGGCACCGAGCGCAGCAAGGACGCGCGCTGGATCGACATCCGCGCAGGCGATCAACTCGACGAAGCACAAATGTCGAAGTGGGTCAAGCAGGCCGCGGCGCTGCCCGGATGGCTGACGTAACGATCTCCCTTCGCGCGTCTCGTCGCGCTCACGCGTCGACAAACACCACGTTCGCGTCGATCGGCTCACGGGTTTGACGCGTGCGGTTGGCCGGTACCGCCGGGTCTTCGTAGCCGAACGTCACGCCGCACAACATGCGCAGCTCGTCCGGGATCCCGAGCACCGATTTGAAAATCGTCGGGTACTGCCGCAGGCTGGCCTGCGGGCACGATTGCACGCCACGCGACCAGAGGGCCAGCATGAAGGTCTGGACCCACATGCCGACGTCGAGCGCGACGCCGAGCCCGTAGTATTTCTCCATGCAGACGATGGCCACGTGCGGCGCGTCGAACAGCTCGAAATTGCGCATCATCGCCTGCATCCGTCCTGCGTGGTCGTCGCGGCCGATGCCCATCTCGTTGTACATCCGCACGGCGCAGTCGACCTGCAATCGCCGATACGGCGGCGGAAACTTGTCCTGCTCGTCCTCGGGGTTGGGCATCTCACCACGGCCAATGGCTTCGGCCAGCGTGCGGCGCAACCGCTCGCAGCCCGCGCCCGACGCCAGAAACACGCGCCACGGCTGCACGTTGCAATTCGAAGGGGCCCGCTGCGCCAACTCGAGGCACTCGCGGATCGTCGCCGCGGGCACCGGCCGATCGGGCAAGAACCCGCGCACGCTCCGGCGCTCGCAAATCGTCTGATCGAGATCGTACATGGCAGGCCTCCCTACGAGCGCGGCTCTGGAAAAACGCCGTTCGGTCTACAGCCCGTATCGCTCGTGCAAGACGCAGGCGCTGAGCACCGTCGTCAGGATGTACGAGACGCCGGAACGCTTGCGATCGTCGAAATCGGCCATCTTGTCGAGCAAATAGATCACCGCGGCCGGTTCGTAGAACGGCTGCGACTCGAGCACCGGCCCGCGCAGCACGTCGTTCATCATCTGGCTCAGCCGACCCTGCGGATCGAGCCCCGAGGGCGGCGCGAGGAACGGGTGTTTCTGCCGCTTGTAGACCGTGTCGGTGAGCACGGGGCGCGCCGCCTCGCGCAGGGCATATTTCTCGGTCATACCGTTGATCTTCAGATGCACCGGCATGTCGCGGATCAGTTCGACGACCTTGTGATCCAGAAACGGCACGCGCCCCTCGATCGAATGGGCCATCTCCATCCGGTCGCCGAGGAAGTTGAGCAGGTAATTCGGCAGCATCGACTTGGTCCACAAGTACAGCGACTGGTTGACCGGATCGCGGCCGCGCAACTGGCCCCGTAGCGGCATCCGCTCGAGGAACAGGCGAAACGGATCGCGGGCGCCGAACCCCTCGAGAAATTCCGGCCGAAACATCCGCCGGTAGCGGACGCTGTTGGCGCTGCGCGTCTCGATCCACGAGGGCACGAAGCCGAGCATGTTGCGCACGACGTCCAACTGCATCACCTGGCCGGTGGGCAGCAGGATGCCGCGCGAGACCTCGTTGGCGTCTTCCAATTCGGCCAGCAGCCGCTCGATTTCGGCCGGGTCGCGCGGCGGTGAGTTGTACAGCAGCATGTCGCGGCGGAAATGCGCGTAGCCGCCCAGGATCTCGTCCGAACCCTCGCCGGTGAGCACCACCTTGTAGCCATGCTCGCGCACCCGCTCGCTCAACAGGAACTTAGCCACGCCGTGCGGGTTCGAGGTGATCGTTTCGCTGTGCCAGACCGCGTCGGCAAAGCTGTCGGCCAACTGCGGCTGGCGAATCGGCAGCGCGTGAAAATCAGCCCCCGCGAGCCGGGCCATTTCTTCGGCCACGTGTTGCTCGTTGTAGGCGGCGGCATCTTCGAAACAGAGCGTGAACGCCTTGATCGGCTCCGGGTGATGCTGCGATGCAATGCCCAGCAGCGTGCACGAATCGATGCCGCCGCTCAGGTAGCAGCCCACCGGAACGTCGGCCCGCAAACGCAGCCGCACGGCGTGATCGAGCTCGGCCCGCAAGCGCTCGATGTATTCCCGTGGGTCCTGCGGCTTGGCGGCGAGCACTTCGCGCTGCGGATAATCGAAGTCCCAATAGCAGACCACTTGCACGCGTTCGGGCGTGGCCAGCAGATAATGTCCCGGCGGCACCTGGTAGACGCCGGCGAACAGGCTGCGGTCCTGGTCGAAATAGACGTGCGCCGTTTGAAAATAGGACTCGTAATCCCACCGCGCGGGCACGCCGGCCGCGAAGAGCGCCTTGGCCTCGGAGGCGAGATACAACCGCCCTTCGTGGTGCGCATAGTACAGCGGCTTGATGCCGAACCGATCGCGCGCCGCGAGCAAGATCTGGCTCGACTCGTCCCACAGCACCATCGCGAACTCGCCGCGCAGCTCGTCCAGACACAGCGCGCCGCGCTCTTCGTACAAGTGCAGCGCGATCTCGCTGTCCGATTTGGTGCGAAATCTGTGCCCGCGTTCTTCCAGCTCCCGGCGAATCCGCTCGAAGTCGTAGAACTCGCCGTTGACGACCAGGTGCAGCCGCTCGTCCTCGTTGGACAACGGTTGATCGCCCGTCACCAGGTCGATGATGCTCAACCGGGCATGTCCCAACGCGACGCGGCCGTGCGGCGCCACCCAATGCCGCTGACCGTCGGGGCCACGATGGTGCAAGCGCGCGGTACCGCGCGATAGTGCCTCGAGCGGGACGGGCTCGCGGCCCGAGTAGATGGCCATAATGCCGCACATCGACGAACTCGCCTCCCGCCTGGAGCACCATGTACGAGGGGACGACAACTCCCCTCTCCAGAGCCCCCCAACGGCCCGGAATGCGTCGAGTTGAATCGACGCGCATGGCAGGGTCAAGCCGCGCCGCACGGCAACCGTACAAGCGCGGCGCCGATTACAGCCAGCCTTGCTGCCGGTACCACGCGTAGGTCTGCCGCAGGCGCTCGACGAGCGGAGCCTGCGGGCGATAGTCCAGATCGCGCTTGGCGGCGGCATTCGAGAACAGCCAGGAACCGGCCGCCGAGTCGCGCATCTTGTCGAGCCCCATGATCGTCGATTGTCCGGCCAGCCGCGTTGCGCCCTCGATCACCGCGGCCCCCGTCCAGACGATCGCCTCGGGGACCCGGGGGGTCAGCACCCAGCCATAGCCCAAGGCTTGTGCGGCCATTTGCCCGAATTCGGCATAGGTGGGCATTTCGTCCGCCGTGGCGAAGTACCACCCGGTGGGATCAACCTCGGAGTCGTCGCGGATGCGTTGTCCGCGTTCGGCCGCCCGCCAAATGACGTCGACCACGTCCGACACATGCACAAACGACAGCCGCCTGTTGCTCCGGGTGGGTACGCCGTGCAGCCGCCACCGGGCGACCGGGGCAAGCATCTTGAACATGTTGGAATCCCCCTCGCCAAACACCAGCCCGGGCCGCACCACGGAAACCGGCAACCGGCCGGCGTACCGCGTGATCACCCGTTCGCCTTCGCGTTTGCTCCGGCTGTACTGCGAGACGGGCCGGCAGGGGGCCGATTCGGACAGGGGTTCATCGTCCGGGCTGGGCCCAACCACGCTCACCGAGGAGACGAGGACGAACACCGGAGGGGCCGCACGGTCCGCGCACGCGGCGGCCAGGTTCTTCGTACCGTGGGCATTGACGCGCAGGAACTCGGCGAAGCCCCGAGCCTTGACCGCCCCGGCGACATGAAACACCACGTCGGCGTTTGAAACCGCCGCCGGCAGGCTTTGCGCGTCCGTTATGTCGCCTTCAATCGTACGCACCTCGAGACCGGGAATCGTCCGTTTCGCGGCGTTTCGAAGTAGGCAGGTTACATCGTAACCCCTTGACTGCAGGAGCCTTACCAGGTGATTCCCAATGAATCCGCTGGCGCCCGTCACAAGTGCAGAGGGCATCCGAGTCGATACTCCCATCTGGCTATGCTGGCGTGCGGTCGATCGGGGCGTTCCCGACCGGCCGTGGAATGAACCAATTGGCAATTTCTCAGGCGAGTTTTTAGCACGGTTGCAACAGGCGCAGCGAGCGGGTTCGATCGGAACAACAGACGCAGGCCACGTTCCACCTCGCACTGTCTAGCTGCATGAGGAGTCTCGGCCTCGCGGAGGGGGCATCCCAAAGGCGTAATTGCCCGAACCCCTAACCCTGCGCGATCGAGACACCCCAAGTCTTTGCAGTTTAGCCACTTAACGCAATCGGAAAATCCGTAATTCGAATGCATCGAACTCTGCCAATCCGCCCGAAAATCCTTGTTCAACGCTTCTAGCCCCGATAAACTAACTCCCCTAACAGATTACTTGCTCGCGTTAGATCGACCGGTTGCTGGCTGGGTCAAATTTGGAAGGCAACCGGAAGAACCCTGACGAGGGCGACCGATCGCGGTGTGTCACCCCTCCCGCCACCGCGCGCACATGGGCCCAGGGAAAGAGGGTCATTGCATGGCAACGAGCGATATCAGCTCCAGTCGGCAGTTTACATTTCGTACGGGGCCAGTCTCGGCGAATCACGCGGAAGAGTTTCCGCAGGTCGCCGAAGACGCCGATGTGGTGATCGATTCCGAAACCGCACTGGTGGATTTTATTCGCCGGCGCGAGCAAGGAATTGACTTCCGCGTGGCGGCGACGGCTTTCCACGCCGGCGTAGCCGTTTACGAGGAGAAGGGTCACCACCTTTACCGCCGCCAATTGCTGGGCCCCAGCGACGCGAATTCGCGCGTGCACTATCCGCGCGAATCCTTCGACCGGGAAATGATCATCCTGGCGTCGAACAACTATCTGGGCCTGACCACCCACCCGCGGGTGATCGAAGCTGCTCGCGATGCCGCGACGCGCTACGGGACCGGCTCGGGCAGCTCACCCTTGTTGGTGGGCACGTTCCCCGTGACGGGGCAACTGGAAAACAAGCTGGCCGCTTTCAAGGGAGTGGAAGAGGTCTGCCTGTTCTCGACGGGCTACGCGGCAAACGTCGGCGTGATTTCGTGCGTGGCCTCGAAGCACGATTTGATCGTGGTCGACCGGCTAGCTCATGCGAGCATCGTCGACGGCGCCAAACTCTCCGGCGCGAAGCTGCGGACCTTCAAGCACAACGACGCCGATCATCTCGATCGCGTTTTGCGGCGCACCAACGACGTCAACCTCAAGCTGGTGTGCGTCGAAGGCATCTACAGCATGGATGGCGATATCGGCCCCATCGACAAGATCATGGAGGTCTGCCGCCGTCACAACGCGATGCTGCTGGTCGACGAGGCCCATTCGACGGGCGTCCTCGGACCGCAGGGTCGCGGTGCCGTGGCCCACTTCGGACTCGACCATGAGCCCGACCTGTTGATCGTCGGCACGCTGAGCAAGGCGCTGGGTGCCTGTGGCGGCTTCGTCGGCGGCAAGGCTGAATACGTCAACCACCTGCGCTACTTTGCCCGCAGCGGGATGTTTTCGACGGCGCAAAGCCCGATGGTCACCGCCGCCGCGAACGCCGCGGTCGACGTGATCATGGCCGAACCACAACTGCGCGAGCGGTTGTGGGAAAACGTGCGGTTTTTGCACGGCGAGCTGAAGCGACTCGGTTTCGTGATCGGCGAATGTGCCAGCCCGATCATCCCGGTGATCCTGGGCTCGATGACCGCGCTGCGCCAGATGACGCTCGAACTGCACAGCCACAACGTGTGCGTTAACTCGGTGCCGTTCCCGGCGGTGCCGCACGGCAGCGAGCGGTTGCGCGTCAGCCTGACCGCGAACCACACGATCGAGCAGCTCGAACAGGCGCTGGAGATCATCCAAACGGCCGCGCGGCACGCCGGTGTGCTGTAAGATTCGATCGCTGTCGTTGGTGTTTTGCCCGGCAGGCGCTGCGTCGCGCAGCCGCCTGCTGGGCGTTCCGCCCGCCTGAGACCACGTCACCCGTAGCATGCCTGTCGTCGTCTCCCCGGTTCGCACCCGCCAAGACCGCCGCCTGTTTCTCGAGCTGGCGTGGTCGCTCTACCACTACGATCCTTGTTGGGTGCCGCCGATTCGCGAGCAGATCAAGGAGCTCGTCGGCTTCCGGCATCATCCATTCGACGAGATTGGCGAGGTCCAGCCCTTTCTGGCCCGCCGCGACGGGCAGGTTGTCGGCCGGATCGTGGCCATCGTCAACCGCAAACACAACGAGGTGCACGGCGAGCGCCGCGGCTTTTTCGGGTTTTTCGAAGCGATCGATGACCAGCAAGTCGCCGACGCGCTGTTCGACGCGGCCTCGCGCTGGCTGGCCGACCGCGGGCTGTTCCAGGTCCGCGGGCCACTTAACCCCTCGATCAACTACGAAGTCGGCCTGCTGGTCGCAGGCTTCGACAGCCCGCCGACTTTCATGATGACCTACAACCCGCCGTATTACGCGCGGCTCATCGAGGGTGCCGGCTTTCGCAAGACGCACGACGTATATGCCTATCAAGGCCTGGTCGCCCAGTTGCCCGAAGTCCAAGCGCGCCTGGGGGGCATGGCCGAAAACGTGCTCGAGCACCTGGGCGCCATCATCCGTCCCATGAACCGGTCGCGGTTCCAGCAAGAGGTCGAAATGTTTCTCGATCTCTACAACCGCTCGTTCGTGCAGATGTGGGGTGCCGTGCCGATGACTCCCGGTGAGGTACGTCACAGCGCTACCGGGCTCAAGCATCTGCTCGTGCCTGAGATGGCCATGCTGGCCGAGATCGATGGCCGACCGGCGGGCTGCGTGTTCGGGTTGCCCGATTACAACCCTGCGATTCGCCGCGCCGATGGCCGGCTGTTCCCCGACGGCATCTTTCGTATGCTGGCCGTCAAGCGCCACCCGAAGCGCATCCGCGTGCTGAGCATCAACGTGGTGCCCGAGTATCAACGCTGGGGCCTGGGCCTGGCGCTGATGGCCAGCCTGGTGCCGGCGGCGCTGCGCTACGGCGTCCAGGAAGCCGAGTTCTCCTGGGTCTCCGAGACCAACCTGCTCGCGCGTCAGGGCCTCGAAAAAGGCGGCGCAACCATCGCCAAGACCTACCGCGTCTACGACCTCGATCGGTAATCGCCTGCGAGTGCCGCGAGCGCTTCGTTGCAGTTCCAGGCTCATTCGATCGGGTATAGGGCCGGCCAGAATACACAGCGATGTATTTTGGCGTTCGCTCGGCCCTAGAGTAATGCCAATGCCGAGCCGATAAGTCGCAGCTTTCACAGGGTATCTAAGCCCTGCAGGCGACTTGTTTGCTGCCACGACTCGGCCTCCTTGCCTAGCGCGATCTCCGCGCCAGTCTCGCGCGCCGCTGACATCGACGGGGCAAATGCGCATCGGCAAGGCATGAGCATGAGAAACGGGGAAAGATCATGCACAGAATCATGCTCAGCGGCCTGGCGGTCGCATGTCTGGGACTGCCGGTCGCCGAGGCACCGGCCGGCATCGTCGTCGGTGGCTTCGACGACGCTCGCGGCGGCATCAGCGCTGTCTTCAATGGAAGTTTTGTCGACGACGCTCGCAACTCGCTGCTCAGTCACTTCGACGTCGATGCGATTGTCGGCACTACGGAACTGACGCCGGCGTTCTTGTCCGGCATCGATTTGCTGATTCTCAGCAATGCCATCACACAAAGCGTCGGTACCCCGTTGTCGCCGGCTGAGCAAACTGCCGTACACGATTTCGTTCACGCCGGTGGTCGCGCCATGGTTGTCATTGACGGCTTCATGACCGGTTCGAGCCAGAGCTATGCCACGCCGTTCGGTCTGACGATCGAAGACGATGACCTGAGCGGAGTCCTCCCGGTTATCGGCATCGATCCTCCACATCCGGTTTGGGACGGGCCTTACGGCGATCAACTGCTCGCCTTGTTTTACGGCGCAGGCAAGTTCACGTTCTTGAATGGGGCGAGTCCGGTCGCTCGCGCATTCATTGTTCCTGAACCCGGCATCGTTGCCTTTGACCATGACGTCTTGGGGCCCGGGAGCGGACGCGTGGTTGTGTTCGGGGATACGACGCCCTTTATCGATGGCGACGTCAATCCAGCGGCGTTCCCGGCCCACGAGGCGCTCTGGCTGAACACACTTCACTACTTGATCGAACCCGTTCCGGAGCCGGCGACCTGGACGTTGGCCGTGTGCGGCGCAATCGGCTGGCTAGGCATGGCTCGATGGCAGCACCGCCGCCGCGCAACCTGAACGCAACTCCGCCAGAGCAAGGCGGCAAACCCGCGGCCGGCTGCGCCTCGCTGCGCAGCCGGTCGACGCGGAAGCGATGGTAATCGCGTTAGAACCCGTGCCGGCGGTAGGCCGTTTGGCAGAGTTCCTTGAGCGAGCCCCAGAGGCTCTCGGACTGCGTCCGCCGGTAAGGCGAATCGGCCGGCAATTGCTCCAGCAACCGCGCGTTGGCCGTGCCCAACGCGTGGTACGGCATCGACGGGAACAAGTGGTGCAAGGCGTGGAAGCGCAGCCCCACGGGAGCCCACAGCACGTTCACGGCCGGCCAGCGCGGGAAATTGAGCGAGTCGAGCAATTGCTCGACAAAGGTGACCTGCGTCTTGCCGTCGAGCAGATAGCGATGGGCCGCCAGCGTGCGTACCGCGTTGAGCAGAATGATGCCGACAGCGACCAGGTAAGCGTGGGCCAGGAAGTGCCAGGGAAGCAAGCCCGTGGCGATCAGGAACGCGACTTGCAGCCCGAACAAGAAGCAGGCCACTTCCTGGAGCTTCCAGATGCGTTGTTCTTGCGTCGTCGGCAGCGGGCGAATGAACGTCGGGTCGATGATCATCGACGAGGCGTGCTGGTAAACCCAGCGGCGCAAGGTCGGGCTCACCCAGGTCAGCGGCGACAGCACCATGAATCGGGCGATCCCCAGCGCCGGAATGATAAAGCTCTCCGCCAGATAGCGCACCATGCGCCGCACCGGCCGATGAGCGAACGGAATGTACTCGCCGTCCATGTCGGTGCCGTAGTGCTTGCGCACATGGTGCAGCATGTGAATGTGATACAGAAACGACGGCATGAAAAAGGGAATGCCGACTAGCAGGTTCCAGGCGATCCGGAACCCGCGGAACTTGCCATGGCGCAGGTGCACCAATTCATGGGTGAACAAGGCCGCGCGGTAATAGGCGATGCAAGTCGCGACGTACAGCAGGATCTGTACTGGGTGGAACAGCGGGAACTGCCGTGAGCCGAGAAAACAGGCGACGCCTACCGCGAGCGATACGATCAGATCCGTCCAATAGATCAGCGGGTTGGGCTCAAACAGGTCTTTGACGATCGTGCGCGCCTCGGCAATCGAGAACTCGCCGCTGGTGGTCCGATGCGGCCCCGACTCCTTGTTCAGCCGGATTGCCCGGTTCCCGTCGTCATCGTGGCCAGCAGCATCAATTCGTGCAGAAACGTCAGTCGCCATAAGCTTCCGTAAGCCTCTCCGTGAGATCGCGCTGAACGGGCAGACTCGTCACGCGATTTGGGGCCCCCATGCGGACGTTATTCTCGTGGCATCGACCGTGCGCAGCGGCCAGGGCCATCGCTGGTATTCCAAGGCGGGAAAGACTGCGCAGATCGGCTAGCTTGCCCCAGACGCAAGGCATGACCAGTCGTTACATAGGTCCGCCGCAAGCGCCCGAGGGTCATCCTACGAGACCCCCACCCAGGGTCAAGCACGGCAAATTGCCGCCAATTTGCGCCCTGGCAATTGTCCACCCCGCGCGTAGGTGGATTCTGCCGCAACGTCTTTCAAGTCAGGACATTAGCGCTGCCCAAGGAGCCCACGAACGGAGTCGGCGGCGGGCCAGTTTGGGGTCGCTCACCCCGCTTGAAACCTCGGCTGGAGAAGAAGGCCTGCAAGCGGCGATAGCACTTAAGGGCTATCCCTGCACGGAAGCAGCTACTATGTCGGTGGTCCAGACCGCTAACTACCGGTACTTACATCGCCCGGGTTTGCGCAAGTCTGGCTGCGCATTGGCCGTGCTCGGATTATGCCTCACCGCGGCGGCGGCCACGGCCCAGGTTCCCGACGATCTCGCGGAACAGGCCGAGGCACAGCCTGCCTGGCCCCGGCCGCGTCCGACGGCTGTCTCGATTGCCACCGCACCGTCGCCCGACATCCTGCGGGCACATCCGATTTTTCCGCTGCTCGAGACCGCTCACAAGGCCGCCGAACAGTCGCAATGGAACTGCGACTACACCTGCACGCTGGTCATTCGCGAGCGCATCGCCGGCCAGCTCAGCGACTTTCAATATGCCGAACTGAAAGTGCGGCAGGCCCCGCGCAGCTTCTACCTGCGGATGCTTTCTCCCGACGACCGCGCGCCGGAATTGCTGTTCGTAACGGGCCGCAACGAGGACATGCTCTGGGCGCGCTGCGGACGTTGGCCGCGGCTCCCCGACACCACGATTTCTCTGGCGCTCGATAGCCCCCTGCTCCGCCAGGGACATCTCCGCCCTCTGACCGAGTTGACGATGGCCGATCTACTCTCGCGATCGATCCGCCAACTGGAGTCGGACGCGCACTTCGGCGAATGCGAGGCGCGGATCTATCACGGCGCGAAGGTCGATGGGCAATCGTGCACCTGCCTGCAGGTCACGCACCCGGTGCCGCGACGCAATTTCACCTATCACCTTTCGCGTCTGTACCTCGACGACGCCAGTTCGCTGGCGGTTCGCTTCGAAGGATATACCTGGCCCGAGTTGCCCGGCGGCGATCCGGTGCTCAGCGAGGAATACACCTTCACGCGGATCAAGCTGAACGCCAGCCTCGGCGAGCGCGATTTCGATCCGCAGAACCCGGCCTACGGCTTCGATCGGCCCTAACCGCGCGGGACGTGGTACACCGAGGACCGCTCCGCGCGGCCCCCTCACTTGCGGCTGGCTTCCAACTCGCGCGGTGCGTTTGTCGCGGGGTGCTGCAGCTCGCTCTTGGTCGAACCGGCCCAGGTGGCCATGGCCGTGGTCGTGCCGAAGACCTCCGAGAGCCAATCGAACACGCGTAACGGCAACAAGCCGCGCAGCAGCGGCGACAATCGCACCAGGGCCGGCTCCATGACGAACGCCCGATTCGCCAGCACCGCCCGCACGATTCGATCGGCCAGGTAGGCGGGCTGCAAGACGCGCGTCGTCTTGGGCGGAGTCGTGCCGCGAAACAGGGCCGTGTTGACCACGCTCGGACAAACGCTGGTCACGCCCACGTGGCGGTGCCCCTGTTTCTTCAGCTCGAGCCGCAACGATTCAGAGAATCCGATCACCGACCATTTGCTCGACGCATACGTCGAGCCAAAGGGCAGCCCGACCAGGCCGCAGGCGCTGGCGATGTTCACCAGATGCGACTCGGGCTGGGCGATCAACTGGGGCAAGAACGCGTGGCTCATCGCCACCAGCCCCAGCGTGTTTACGCGGTAGGTTTGCAAGTGTTTCGCCCACGGCACGTCGAGAAAGGGCCCACCGTAAACGGTTCCCGCGTTGTTGACCAGCACGTCGATCGTGCCGACCTCGGCAGCGATCTGTTGCCGTAGCAGCTCAATGGCGTCGAAGTCGGTGACGTCGAGCTGGTAGCCATGTGTCACCGTGCCGGCTTGCCGCAGCTCATCCACGGTGTTGCCCAAGGTTTCCGACTGCAAATCGACGAGCACTAGCGCGGCCCCCTCGCGCGCGAAGCGCAAGGCCGTCTCACGTCCGATGCCCTGGGCAGCCCCGGTAATCAACACCCGCTTGGCGCGCAAGCTACGCATGCTCGGTCTCCGGCCCCTGGATGGCACCCCCCCGGGCCTTATCATGCGCTTTCGCGAGGTGGCAGGCAAAACGCCCGACGGCTACTTTCCAGGCGGCGGCGGTGCAACGCGTTCGATGGGCCCGGGCGGCGCGGCCGGACCAGGTGTTGCCGCCGGCACGGCGATGGCCGGCATCGAGTCGACGCCCAGCGCCGCGCGATACTCGGCCACGGCCTTGAAGTACTCGGCCGTCAGGTCCATTTCGAGCACCCGAGTCTCGGCCGTGGCCTGCTCGCGCAGATTCACTTGGAACAGGCTGCTGAGGCCCTGGTCAAAGCTCTTGCGTTCGAGCTCTTCGAGGCGGCTGTTGTACCGCACCGCGTCTTGGGCGCGTTGCACTTGCTCGAAGCTGGCCGCGATGGCGCTGGAGATGTCGCGGACTTCGGCCACGATGGCGTCTTCCGCGTAACGTTGCTTCATCGACAACTGGGCGATCTTGGCCTGGTACGCGCGCACCTTGCCTTCGGCATAGCGGCGCTGCAGCGGCACGTCGACGGTCACCCCCGTCTCGAGTTCGAAGGGCCCTTTGTCATTTCGATCGTCGGCGCGATAGCCCACGTCTTGCGAGGCATACAGCACCGCATCGACGCCTGGCTGCAACAGGTTTCGGGCCTGGGCCAGGTCGACCATGGCACTGTTCCGCTGCAGGCCGAGATATTGCAACTCGGGCCGCCGCGCGCGGGCGATTTGGATATCTGCTTCGACCCGCCGCGGATGCAAGGGCGCCAGCGGAGGAAACTGGGCCGGTAATCGCACCGCCGGCGGCAGCACCGGCTGGCCGACGCCATCGCGATAGTAAAGCGACACCGCGATGGCCGCTTGTTGGAATTTGCGCTCAGCACCCACGAGCAAACCGCGGCGGGTCGCGATCAACCGGAGATTCTCAGTGACCGCCAGTTGGGGAATCGCTCCGGCCGCCGCGCTGCGTTCCAGGGCCTGCTGCCGCTCCAGCGCCAAATCGAGCAAGTCGCGGGCAATCTCGTAGCGACGGCCGGCGTTGAACCACGCCCAATACGACTTGGCCGACTCTTTGACGTAGGTCAGGCGTTCCTTGCGGATCCCTGGTTCGGCCAGGCTGCGCGCGATCTCGGCCTGACGCACGGCAACGCGGCGATAGTCGATCGGCCGGTCGCGCAGCAGCGGTGCGTCGAGGCCAGCCCGAAACTCGCCTCCTTCGTTGGTCTTGCGCTCGAAGTACCAGGGCTGGATATCGCCGCGGCCAAGCTGATAGCCGCCGAACAGCTTGGTGCCGTTCCACAGCGGCTGCTCGAGCCCAAGGTTGTAACGATAGTTCTTGTAATATCCCAAGGGCGCCGCCAAGGCATGGCCGGCGATCTGTAGGTCGAAGCCTCCCCAAGATGCGAGCTGCTCGCCCGCCGCAATGGCTCGTTCCTGTTCGATCGCCGCGAGCAGCGGATACTGATACAGGACTGCGTCGATCACTTCCTGCTCGAACAATGGCGGCGGTTGCGGCGCAGGAAGTTCGCCCGTTGGCAACTGCGGCGGGCTCTGCGGCCAAAGCCGCGGCAACACGGGCGGCAACGGAACCTCGCCGGCGTTCGCCTGCGGGGGCGGAGAAGTCGGCCCCGTGCGCGGTGGTTCGGCGCAGGCTGGCGCGCCGTGCGGCGCGCAGCAGCAGACCAGCAGAACCAACGAGATGATTCTGCGACGCGAGCGGCCTCGTTCCTTCTCGGCGCGACGCACCTTCACGCACTCTTCCTATTTCGGCAGCGGGGGCTTTGCCTTTTCCTTGCCGTCTTTTCCCGTCGCCTTCTCCTTGCCGGGCTCGTCCATCGCCACCACCGGCGGAAATCCGTTTAGTTGGCGCCAGATCTCGTAGGCGATCGGCACCTGGCCGAGCAGCACCCAGCCGTTGGCGCGGACGCCCTGCTTGAGCCAACGCCGGCCCGGCCACGATTCGTCGGCCGGGTCGGGGCGCACCACGACGCGAAAGTTCCCCAGACCATCGTCCGCCGCGTCGACCAGTGCCACCTCGCCACCAAAGGTGCCCACGGCCGCCGAAGGCCAGCCCGGCACCTGCACGGCGGGCCAGCCCTCGAATTGCAGCCGCACCTTGCGCCCCTCGGCCACCAGCGGCATGTTGAAGCCGTCGACGTACAGCTCGACGGCCAGTTCTTCCGTGTCGGGCACGAGCTCGAACAGCGGATCGCCCGGTTTGACGTTCTCGCCGCCTTGCATGGCCGCCAGTCGCAACACGCGTCCGGCGAACGGCGCGCGAACCACCGTGGCGTTTTGTTGCTGGTTGAGTTTGATCTCGGCCGCCATGAGTTCCTTGTTCGCCTCGGCCAGATCGGCCTGCGCCGTCGCCAGGTCGGCCTCGGCGGCCTGAATCTTCGACAGCGTCTCGTGATCGATCTTCAAGACGTACTGCCGCTCGGCTTCGAGCTTGTTCTTGGCCGACGTGAGCTTGGCCTCGGCAGCCTGGACCTTGGCCTCGGTCTCGGCCTGCTTGGCGGTGGCCAGCTCGGTATCGCGCGTCGAGACGATTCCGTCGTTGACCAGGTCCATGAGCCGGTTGTAGTGCAGCAGTGCGGCCCGCGCGTCGGCCTGCGCCGCCACGAGATCCTGCTCGGCGGCCAGCACCGTTTGCTCGGCGGCGGCGACACTTTGCCGCGCCGCCTCGAGCGTCGGCTCGCGCTGGCCGCGCATGGCCTCGAGATAGGCCGTGTACTGCCCGACCTTGGCGCTGTACTGGTTGCATTTCTCCTGGGAAGCCGCGCGCAGTTGACGCAGGCTGGCCACGAGATTGGGATCGTTGTCCAGGATCTCGACGATCGGGTCGTGTTGGTTAACGTAGCTGTTTTCGCGGACGTCCCAACGGCTGACACGGCCGTAGATCTGCGCCTCGATCACCTGCCGGCGCTCCAGCGGCGCAAAGGCGACGACGCGCCCCTTGCCGGCCGCTGTCTGCTGCCACGGTACGATCCCCACCAGCAACAGCACACCTGTGAGCAGCACGCCCAGATACCGGGCCAGGCGGTGAATAAATCGCGGCGTGACGACTTGGGACATGGCCGGCAGATCGGCATCGACCTGCGCCGGGCGCGGCCATCGCCAGCCGAAGAGCTTAGGCATCGTCGTGGCCTCCCAGCGCGTCGAGCTGCTCGATCCGGTCGCAGCGGTCGGCCACGTCTTCCAGATTGGTCACGATCAACAATGTCCAGGGGCGCTGCGGCCGCAGCAGATAGTCGAGCAACCGTTGCCGCGCCGGACGGGACAAGCGATCGAGCGTCTCATCGAGGATCAACAGCCTCGGCCGGCCCGCCAAGGCCCGGGCCAGCGTCAGCCGCAGTGCTTGGGAATCCGACAACGGGGTCCCGCCCGCCGTGATGCGCGTCCGCAGGCCATCGGGCAGCTTGCCGATATCTTCCAACAGGCCGGCCGCCTGGATGGCTTCGTGCAGGTCGCGCCGCGACACCTCGGGCCGATCGAGCGTTACGTTTTCTGCGATTGTGCCGTCGAACAGTTCGGCCTGGCGCACCGTGACGATCTGCCGGCGCAGGGCTTCCAGCGAGTATTCGCGCACGTCCTCGCCATCGAGCAAGATCACGCCCGAGCTGGGTCGGCGCAGACTGTGAATCAGGTCGACCAGGGCACTCTTGCCGCTGCCTTCCCGACCGATCAGGGCCACACTCTGGCCCGGTTCCAGAACCAGGTTGATGCGATCCAACAAGCGGCTCCGCGGCGCAAACGAAAACGACAGCCGCCGCAGCTCGAGTCGCGCAGGGGCAGGGACCATGAGCGTCTGGCTTCCACCCGACGGTTCCAACGGCAGGTCGAGCAGGTGACCCACCTTGACCGTGGCGGCCATCAGGTCGTAGTAGCCTTCGATGTGTTTGCCGAGCTTGGCAAAGGCCGCCACGATGTTCGACAGCAGTAACTGGGCCGCCACGAGTTGCCCCAAGGTGAGCGTGCGCTCGATGACCAGCCACGCCCCGATTCCCAACAAGGCCGTCGTGGCGACGGCTTGCAGGCCGAGCGAAAACCCAATCTGTCGAAACAGGATGCGGAAGTGCGACTGGCGATTGGCCAGGTATTCCTTGATCAGGCTCTCCGAGCGGCGCCAGGCAAACTCGCCGCCGCCGGCCAGCTTGAACAGCAACAAATGCCGGGTCAGATCCTCGAGCCAGCCGACCACGGCATATTTCGATCGCGACTCGGCGATTGCCGAATCGACCGCGCCGCGGCCCAGCACGAACAGGGCGGCCGCAATCGCCGCCATCAGCAACAGATCGAAGCCCAGCAGGAAGGGATGATAAAACGCCAGCACCACCATGCTGACCAGCGCCACGATGACCAGGCTCAGGGCGTCCAGCAGCAGCGATGCGCCGACCTTCTGCACGGTCAGGATGTCGAAAAAGCGATTGACCAGCTCGGGACCATGATGTTCGTCCCAAACCGCGGGATCGACGCGGCGCAAGCGCACCGTGAGATCTGCCGCCACACGAACGAAGAGCCGCCGCTGCATCAACTCGACGACGTAGATTTGCAGCGCCTGGAGCGTCGAAGAAAACACGAGCGCCCCGCCGAGCAGCAAGGTCAGATAGAGCACCGGCTGCAACAAGTTGCCAAAGATGACCGAGCTGAACAGCAACTCGGCGGCGATCGGCACCGCCAGGCTCAGCAGACCGACGGCGACGGCAAAGATGACCACCGTCCACAGGTCGGCCCGATCGCGGCGCAGCAACTGGATCAATCGGCGCAGCGGCCCGATCGAACCAGGACCGTGAGGGTCCAAGGACTGCACCGCGGCCTGCGCGGGCCAGCCGGATTCCGGAGCTTCGCCGACGGCATACTCGGGCGCCACGATGCACCAGACGGTGCGCGGCTCCAACCGCCCGGATTGGGGATACAGATCGGAGATTCGGACTGTGAGCTCGCGCCCCTGCGAATCGACGGCCAATAGTTCGTTGCGCTTGCGGCCCACGACGAGCAACCACTCGCCGTCTGCGTGGGGGCCAGGTTCGCCTGGCACGGGGCGCCAAGTCACCAACAGTTCGCGTCCGGCGAGGCAGCGATCAAATTCGGCGGGCGTCAGCGACAACTCGACGGCCCGCATACCGCGTGCCGAGGCCGCGGTCGCAAACGCCGCGCTCCATGCCTGCGGCCAATCGCCGGCGGCCTGTTCGAGCGCAGCACGCGACGACCGGTGGTTCATCACCGAATCCAACAGCAGGCCCAAGCGCTGCGCCGCTTGATCGACCATGCCGGCCAGCGCCGCGACGCGTGCGGCAGGCACGGCTTCGACCTCGAGGACGCCGAGCGGCTCGCCGGGGCTGTCCGCTACGAATTCATCGCTATGCATGCAACACCCTGACGCGTCGAAACGACGCTGTATCCGGAAGCATCGGCATTCTCCGCACAATCGCGTGAGTCGACATCCGCCGCGCAGCCGGCCGGGCCTGAAAATGCCCCTTGATACATTGTTGCGTCGGGGGCAACAATCGACTAATAGAGTCGCTTAACGCTTTACATAGAAAATTTAGATCGATGGCCACGCCGGTCTCGCTCTACGACCTGAACTACCACCACCTGCTCTATTTCTGGACGGTGGCACACGAAGGTACGGTCGCCGCGGCCTGCGCGAAGCTCCATCTCGCGCAGCCGACGGTCAGCATGCAAATTCGCAGCCTGGAACGGGCGCTCGGCTGCAAGCTGTTCCGCCGAGCAGGCCGGACGCTGGCGCTGACCGAAGTGGGCCAAATGGTCTATCGCCACGCCGACGAAATGTTCGCCCATGCCCGAGAGCTGACGCAGGCCTTCGCCGGTGGTACGCCCGATCGCGCTCCGCGGCTCGTGGTCGGCGTGCCCGACGTGATGCCCAAGCTGGTGACTTACCGGCTGCTGGCCCCCGCCTTGCAACTGCCGCAGCCGGTGCAATTGGAATGCCGTGAAGCGAAGTTCGACCAATTGCTGGCCGACCTGGCCGTGCATCGCTTCGACGTGCTGCTCAGCGACGCACCCATTGGCTTAGGCGTACGGGTCAAGGCGTTCGAACACATCCTCGGCGATAGCGCCGTGGCCTTTTGCGCGGCGCGACCGTTGGCGCGCCGGCTACGCGGCAAGTTCCCACACTCGCTTCATCAGGCCCCGCTGCTGCTCCCCACCGAGAATACGCAACTCCGCCGCTCGATTGACGCCTGGCTCGAGGCGCGCCAACTCGTACCGCACATCTTGGGACAATTCGAAGATAGCGCCCTGTTGAAAGAATTCGGCCTGGCCGGCGTGGGCGCTTTTCCCGTGCCGTCGGTGGTGGTCGACGACGTCCGCCGGCAGTATCGCGTCGAGATCGTGGGCCAGGTGCCGGAAATCCGCTCGCGGTTTTATGCCATCACCACGCAACGGCGGGTCCAACATCCGGCCGTCCTGGCGCTGCTCGAGGCGGCAAGGAACGGATTCCTCGGCTCGACGGCCAACCGGTCGCACAGTGCATCTGGCGAACGCTGATGCACGGCCGCTTGGTGATCGCACGCAGCGCGCGTCGCCGAGGCCGCTCGGTCGGCATCTCGATCAACCGCCGACGAGTTTGCGCAGCGCGGGCCACTGCGAATAGACGATCAGCATCTGCCCGGGGCCATAGGTGAGCCAGACGGCATCACCACCCCAGGGAAAACTGCCGCGAAACAGCTCGAAGGCCAGGATCAAATCGCTCATCAGAAACAGGGCCCCGCCGAGGGCCAGTGGCGCGAACTTCGACGAGTGCCATCCGATCGCCTTGGCCATGCCGGCCGTGCCGGCCAAGAGCAGCGAATAGGGCAGGGCGGCCCAGTGGAGCGTGCCGACGTTGCCGGCGAGAAACACGACGCCGAACCACCCCGCCAGGCCGATCAATTGCCAGCCCAAGACGGCGACCAACCACTTGAAGCGGTCGTTGAATCCCGCGCGGCGTGCCAGATACACGCCGGCGGCGATGTAGAAGATGTGACCGATGGCAAACGAGACGATGCCGCCCATCGTCGGATTGTCGCGAAAAGCGAAATGGATCAGGTTGGCGTTGAATAAATCGCCCAGAAAGCCCGCGGCCATCCCCAGGGCCACAAGCACCGCATAGCGCAGCGCAGGCGTGCCGATGGCCCCCCATGCGCCGACGATGCCGGCGATCACCAGCACGAGCGACGAGCCCATGCGTCCCACCGTCGGAATGTGCTGCCTGGCGTCGGCATCATCCACCGTTGCGAGTCCGTAGCAGAACCCGCCCAGCAGCAGCACGGCCCAAACCACCCACAGCGCTCGCGCCACCACGCGGGGCATGTTGCCCGCCGGCACACTGCTCGCGCCCGGCGACTTCTCAAGAGCCAATTGTGAAGGGATTGCCATACAGGGCGGGCTCCGGACACCTGAGCGAACAAGCAGAGATCAGAGCCAGACGATACTCGCAGCGCGGGTGGCCCGCAACCAGTGCCTGCGGCGCCGCAGTCTCACGTGCCCTGCATTCGCCCCCGCTACAATGCCGGCAAGCAGCGGTCACCCGTTCTATTTTCCGGCCCAAGGTCTCACTCTCATGCAGATGTTTGTCCGCGGCGCCTGGCGCGATAAGCCACAGCAGATCGAAGTTCGCAATCCCTACGACGGCCGCGTGATCGACACGGTTCCCAAGGCCGATGCGGCCGACGTGGACGACGCCCTGGCCGGCGCCTGCGAGGGCGCCGTCGAAATGCGCCGCCTGCCGGGCTACGACCGCGGGCAGATCCTGCGTCGGGCCGTCACGGGGATGGAGCGCGCTGCCGACGACCTGGCTCAGACGATCAGCCGCGAGGAAGGCAAGACGCTTGCCGAGGCGCGATTCGAGGTGACCCGCGCCACGGAAACGATGCTGTTGTCGGCAGAAGAGGCGCGGCGTATCGCGGGCGAAGGCCTGCCGCTCGACGGCGCGCCGGGCGGCGCCGGCAAGCTCGGCTTTACACTCCGCGTGCCCTGCGGAGTGGTCGCGGCGATCACGCCGTTCAACTTCCCGCTCAATCTCGTCTGCCACAAGGTTGGCCCCGCGCTGGCCGCAGGCAACTCGGTCGTACTCAAGCCGGCCTCGGACACGCCGCTTTCGGCGTTGAAGCTCGTCGAGATCCTGCTTGCCGCCGGGCTGCCGCCCCTGGGTATCGCCTGCCTGACGGGCTCGGGAGCCGAGGTCGGCGACCCGCTCTGTGCGGACCCGCGCGTGCGCAAAATCAGCTTCACCGGCAGCCGCGATGTAGGCGAGCACATCTGCCGACAGGCGGGCCTGAAACGCGTGACGATGGAATTGGGCAGCAACAGCCCATTGATCGTTATGGACGACGCCGACCTGTACCAGGTAGTCGAGGCGACCGTTGCGACGGGCTATAGCAATGCCGGCCAGGTGTGCATCTCGACCCAGCGCGTCATCGCACAGGGGGGCGTCTACGACGACTTGCTCGCACAGCTCAAGCCGCGCGTCGAGGCGCTGCACATCGGCGACCCGCTCGATCCGGCCACGAAGATGGGGCCCATGATTCGCGAGCAGGACGCCGTTCGCGTCGGCCAGTGGGTCGACGAGGCGCTCCAAGGCGGCGCGCGGCTGATCGCGGGGGGCCAGCGCGAAGGCGCCCGATTTGCCGCGACGCTCGTGGCCGACGTCGATCCGCGCATGCGCGTCAGTTGCGACGAGCTGTTCGGGCCCGCCGTCGCCGTGCTGCGCGCCGATTCGCTCGACGCGGCGATCGCGCTGGCCAACGACAGCCGCTATGGTCTCGCCGCGGGCGTTTTCACGCGCGATCTGGGGCGTGCCTTGCGGTTTGCCCGCGAAGTCGATGCGGGCAACTTGCACATCAATTGGGGTCCACAGTGGCGTGCCGATCTGATGCCCTATGGAGGGCTCAAGGACAGCGGCATGGGCAAGGAAGGCCCACGTTACGCCATCGCCGAAATGACCGAGCTCAAGACGGTCGTCGTGCACGGGTTGTAACGGCACCCGACTTCGACAGACGTTCCGCGCGGCCGCAAGGTCGACTGCAGTTCGCCAACCAGCGCAGCCGATGAGAAACCCTGCCGGCTAAGGATGCTGGAGGAAGTGCGTCGACAAGCAGGCCTATGATCGCTCCCTGCGCGATCGCGGCCCTGGCTGTCGCCTGCCTCGATTGGGTCAAGGAACGATTGTTTTCCTTTGGGAAGGCGTTCTTGCCCCCGAGCAGGTGTGGCGCGTGAATAAGTCGATTCCTCCGTATTTACGGATCCATGTCGAGGATCCGCCGGCCGCGGTGCCGCTGCCTTCGGCCGAGCTGATTCCCGGCTGGAACCAGCTTTGCGCCGCCTTCGAGCAATCGACCGGCTGGCCGTTGCGCTATTACGAACAAGCGCCGGCGAACAATGTCGAGCTGCGCTGGAGCGCGCCCCTGACGGTCGAGCCCAAGGCTCCCTCGGGATTGCTTGCGCTGGAAAGCCCGGGCGAGAGCGCCCCGACGTCCGCCTCATTCGATGCCGCAAGCAAACTCGGCACCGCGCTGGCGGGGTTGGTCAACCACACGCTTCGGCTCGAGCACACGCTGTGGCTACGCGAGGCCGAACTGGCGGCCGGCGTGCCCGTAATCAGCGGCTCGGATTCCAACCGGCATCTGGCCCGGCGATTGGAAGCGGCCCTGCGCGGCGGGGCGCAGGCCCTCGGCTGCCAGGCGGCCGGCCTATACATGCTCGACGACGATACGACCGTGCTCAAGCTGCGCGCCGCCTGGGGATTGCCCAAGACGCGGCTGGCCGATCCGCCGCGCCGCTTGGCCGCCGCCATGGCCGATCTCGAGGCCCTCTTAGGCCATGCGGTCGTGCTCAACGACCCGTACCTGCTCGACCGCTGGAACCCGCCCGAGGATTTCGCCGCGGCCGTTTGTGTGCCCGTGTCGAGCCCGAGCACGCCGCTGGGCACGTTGTGGTTTTTCTCAACGACGCCGCGCGATTTCAACGACCAGCAGACCGGCGTGGCCGAGTTGGTGGCCGGCCGGATCGCCGCCGATCTCGAGCGCGAAATGCTCTTGCACCCGGCGGGGCGCGTCGCGGTCGAGCCGCAGCAATGCAGCGATGCGGCGGCCTGGCAGCGCAAGCGACTGCCGAGCGTGGCCCCGCTGGTCGAAGGCTGGCAACTCGCCGGCTGGCATCGCTCGTGCGCCGCGCTCAGCGGCGAATTCTTCGACTGGTGGGTGCTGCCCTGCGGTGCGCTGGCCTTGGCCGTGGGCGACGCCTTGCACCAGGGCGTCGTCGCGGCGCTGGCCGCTACTAGCCTCCGCGAGCAGGTTCGCGCGTGCAGCATGTTTCTGGCCCGGCCCGACTCGATTCTGGAAAGGGTCGGCCAGTGCCTCTGGAGCGGCTCGGCGGGCGATCAATTCGCGGCGCTGGGGCTGGCGCGGCTGCGGCCCGACGATCACCGCGTCGACGTGGCCACGGCCGGACCGGTCCACGCGCTGCATCTGCACGACAATGGCTGCACACGCCTGGGCAATCCGGTGCCGGCGCTGGCAAGCTCGCCCGAACAGCGCTACACGGCCTTGCCGCTGCGTCCCAAGCCGGGCGAAGCCGTGATCCTGGCCAGTGACGGCGTAATCGAAGCGCGGGACGACGCCGGGCGGCCTTGGGGCGCAAGCTGCCTGGCCGAGACCCTCAACGCGCACCGCCATGCCTCGGCCCAGGCGCTCGCCGATGCGGCACGCGCGGCGCTCGAGGCACACCAGGGACTGCGGGCCCGCGAAGATCAAACGCTGGTCGTGCTCAAACGGCGCGGGACATCCGCCTAAGGCACCCGCTGCGGGCACTCGATATCGGGTTCAAGCGGGCCAGCGGGCCGAGTTTTCAGCCGCAGCAGCGGCTACGGGCTCGCTTGACGATGCCCCGGCAGGGCTTAGACTTCATGGTTCGGCCCGTGAGTCCCCCCGGCATCCCCGGGGAACGCACAACCCAAGGGCCCCCAGACGGCGGCTCCGCGCGGGAGTGGCGGAATTGGCAGACGCGCCAGGTTGAGGGCCTGGTGATAGCAATATCGTGCAGGTTCAAGTCCTGTCTCCCGCAGTTGGCCGTCCCGGGCAGCTGGTCGCGTCGCACAGCGGCTATTTGGTGACCTGGCCCACACCGAATTGGTTGGCCGCGGCCACGGCTCGCCGGCCTTCAAAGGCGATTTCCAACAGCTTTTCGCTGTGCACCTGCCGGCCTTGCTCGTCGGCGAGCGCCGCGACGACCTGTTTGGTCGCCGCGTCGATGACTTCGCCCGTCGAGGCGTAAACTCGCCGCCCATCCAGGCTGAAACTGACCCAGCCGGGCTCTTCGCGCAGGGCGATACTCGCGCCTTGCCGCGGTGGCGACTGCGTCGCGTCGAACACGTGCAGCCGGCGGTTCACCGCGTCGCAAACCCAAATCTCGCGCTCGTCCGGGCTCAACGCGATGCCGTGGCTCGGGCAGCCGTGACGCGCGGGTTTGCCAAGCTTGAAGCCCTGCACTTCGACGCGGGCCAAGGGCTTGCCGGCCGTCAGATCGCCCAGCTCGAACCCCAGCAGGTTGTCGACCGTCACATAAACCAGCGTGCCGCGGCCGTTGACCGTGAACGGGCGGATCTTGTCGCTAAACGGACCACAAGACCGGGCCAGCGATTGCGTCGCGACGTCGGCAATCGCCAAGACCGGCGAACCGCGCCCCGCCAGGTAGGCCCAGCGCCCGTCGAGCGAGCAGATCGTGTTGTGGGCCTGGCTATTCGTCACCAGGCGCGTCGAGACATTGCCGGTGGCCGCGTCGACGACATGCCAATGCTCGCGCTCGAGCGAAGGCACATACAGCCACTTGCCGTCGGGCGTGATGTTCAACCGATCGCACCCGCCGGGCAGCTCACGCTCGTAGAGCGTCGCATCGGTTGCCAGATCGACGCGGTACAGTCGCGTCAGCGTCGTGAAATACAGGCTCTGAGAAGCCGCGTGCGCGCAAATCCCCTTGATGTTCTCAGGTTCCTCGCGCCGGCTAGCGGGCGTTTCAATGCGGCGGACAAAACGGTAGCCGTCGCGCACATCGAACACGACCAGGCCCGCCCCGCCCCATTCCGTGTAGTTGCGGACACCCGGCGCGGCCACGTAGAGCAACAACTGTTGCGGTTCTTCGGCCCGCGAGTGCGCCCCCATGCACACGGCAATCAGCACGGTTACCCCGCTGCGCAATCCTGGCATGTTCTCCTCCGGACATTTCGAGATTCGCCCCGTCGCTGGCGGCCAATTATGATGACGCACTTGGCTCGATGGCGAGTGTGCAACCGTTTATGGGAAATTGCGACATGCGACGCCTGAAAATCGGCTGGTTAGGGGCAATCGGACTCTGCGCGATGGCGGCCACGGCGCTGGCCGGCGACATCAGCGCCGAGGTCAAGTCCGACGTCGAGTACGGCAAAGGGGGTGACGAACCGCTGGTGCTCGACCTCTGCCAACCGGCCGACCCGAAAGGTCCGCTTCCGTGCCTGGTATTGATCCACGGCGGCGGCTGGCAAAGCGGCAACAAGCGCGTCTACCGCGAGCTGCTGCAAGATTGTGCCGGCGAGGGCTACGTCGTGGTGAGTGTCGGCTATCGACTGGCACCGAAGTACAAGTGGCCGGCGCAGATCGAAGACTGTAAGTGTGCCGTCCGCTGGATTCGCGCTCATGCGGCCGATTTGCACGTCGATCCGGCGCGGATCGGCGCAATGGGTCATTCGGCCGGGGCACACCTTTCGATGCTCCTGGGTTGCATGGACACCAGCGACGGCCTCGAGGGCGAGGGGGGCTGGGCAGATCAATCCAGCAAGGTGCAATGCGTCGTCAGCTATTTCGGCCCGACCGACCTGACGGTGCCTGAGAGCGACATCGACAAGCTGGCCGGGGCGGCCGACTTCAACCTGCCCGCGGTGCGGCTGATCTTGAAGAACTTCGTCGGGGGCAACCCGGCCGAGCAGACAGAAACTCTGCGGCAGGCCTCGCCGCTGACCTACGTCAATGCCGGCGACGCCCCGATGCTCTTGTTGCAAGGCACGAAGGACCCTTTGGTGCCGCACGATCAGGCGGTCTGGATGGCCAACGCACTGTCGAAATCGAAGGTCGAAGGACGGCTTGAATTGATCCTGGGCGCCGGCCACGGCTGGGGCGGCGCCGAGCGCGAGCGGACCCATCGCGAGGCGATGAGTTTTTTCGCCGCGCATTTGGGCAAGAACGACAAGAAATAGTTCGCCCCAGCGAGCGGCGAGAACGACATCGAGCACAGAAAAACAACGCGGCCCGGCGTGAAGCGTAGCACTTCGCACCGGGCCGCAGTTTGTTGTTGCTGGATCAAGCTGGGCTGCGTCGACCTATTCGCAGCGCAGCCGAACGTGGTGGGCAGGTCGCTCGCGGAATTAGCCGCGCCGGCCGCCACCACCGCCGTAGCCACCGCGGCCGCCACCACCGCCGCCACCGTAGCCGCCGCGGCCGCCACCGCCGCCGCCGCCACCATAACCGCCACCACCGCCGCCGCCACCGTAGCCGCCGCCACCGGCACGCGGTGCCTTGGGCTGGGCTTCATTGACCGTCAGCGGACGGCCCTGGAACTGCTGGCCGTTCAGGGCGCGAATCGCTTCATCGGTCGCTTCGTTCGATTCCATTTCGACGAAGCCGAAACCGCGCGATTGACCCGTTTGGCGGTCGGAGACCACCTCAGCCGTGCGCACGTTCCCGTACTGCCCAAAAAGTTGTTGAAGGTCCGCAGACGCCACGGACCAGGCAAGATTTCCCACGTAGATTCTTCTACCCATCACGAACTTCCTTCTGACTGACAATTCACTGACAAAAACAACAGTGCTCGAACCCGGCAGACTGCCAGGCGGACCAAGCGTGCGACGGGAGCCGCGCGGGGCCGGCGTGCCCTACGAACATCCGCACCGTCCAGCAGGCAGCGCGGAGTTTCGACAATCCTTCGGAGGCGGTTTCGAGGAAGAATGTCGTCCTCGACACCGTGCCGCAGAATCGCGCGACGTGAGCGAACGCAACCACAGACTCAACCCGACGAAGTACGCTCAGCCGCAAACGGCAGAACCGCTCGAGGAACTCTTCGGACATGCAGACAAGGAAGTCGATGGCCAAACGACCGGCGCACAGGCAAGAACTGCCAGCAAACCGGAGTAGTCGTCGAAAACCCCCGCACCCGTACCACATGCACTCCAGTCGAGCGACTCTGAAGCCATGCGCACACGCCGTAGCATAGAGACGCGAGCCGCAGTGTGTCTACGGCGATTTGGAAAAAAAGTTTACCTTGCTCGAATTCTTCGGCCCGCTCGTTCAAGACCCGGCGGCCTCGGCCGCCGTGCGCTGGCGCAGCGATTCGTAGAACAGCACTGCGGCGGCGGCGGAAACATTGAGACTGTCGGCCGCTCCGAGCATCGGCAGCGAAATCGCCTCGGCCGCCAGTGCGTCCCATGCGGCCGGCAGCCCCGTGCTTTCGGCACCCAGCACCAGGGCCAAGGGGCCGGTTAACCGCGCCTTCGTGTAACACACGTCGGCATCGGGGCGCGTCACCAGGCAGCGGATACCGCGTTGCCGCAGCCAGTCGATCACCGCCGTGCCCGTGGCCGCGGCCACGGGCAGCGAAAAGACCGTACCGAGGCTGGCCCGAATCGTGTTCGGATTGAACAGATCCGTGGCCCCGTCGGCGATGATCACTCCGGACAGGCCCGCCCCGTCGGCCGTTCGCAGGATCGCCCCGACGTTGCCGGGTTTCTCGAGCCCCACGAGCACAGCGACGACGGTCTGGCGATCGTTGGGAAACTCGCCCCATGCCTCGAGCGAACGTGCCGGGGCAAGGGCCACGGCGACGATCCCCTCGTGGCGGCTGCCATAGGCCAACCGCTCGAATACGGACGGCGTCACCTGGCAGACGTCGGCGCCGCAACGCACGGTCCGCTCGATCAGCGGCGCCAGGTCCTCGTCGTCGACGACAAACGCCTCGACGACCTCGATACCCGCGTCGAGCGCTCGATCCAGCTCGCGGCGCCCGTCGATCAGGATGCGGCGCTGCTTTTGCCGATGTCGCCCTTCGCGAAGGCGCGCGGCCTGCTTGATCCGTGGATTCTGCAGGCTCGTGATCACAGGAAGCGGCGACATGCAAACCCTCGAACGATCGCTATTCAACCGCCGCTGGGTGTACAGATGCAGCGCACCGCCACGCCGCTCGGCAACCTTCGACCGTCGCTGGTCACCAACTCCAGATCGACGGCACGCAGCCGCGCGGTTCGCGGCGCCCCAGGTTGAATCCACGCGGCCAGATCGCGCGCGGTGAACCCCTGCGTGTGACAACTGGCCAGCATGGCCGGCTGCGGCGAAGCGGCCAGCAGTGCCCAGCAGCCGGCCAGCAGATCGGGCAGATCGCGCACGAGCTGCCAGGCCGCGCCGCCGGCGCCATGACCGTAGCTCGGCGGATCGAGGATCACAAGGTCGTAACTCCGCCCGCGGCGGCGTTCCCGCGCGACGTACGCCCGGGCATCGTCGACGATCCAGCGAATCGGAGCCGCGGCCAGCCCCGAACGCTGTGCGTTCGCGCGCGCCCAGGTCACCGCGCCGCGGGCCGCGTCGACGTGCGTCACCTCGGCGCCGCAGGCCGCCACCACCAGCGTGCTGGCCCCGGTATAGGCGAACAGGTTCAACACACGCGCCGGCCGCCGGACGACGGCCGCGTACTGGGAAATGCTCAACCAGTTGCCGGCTTGCTCGGGGAAAAAACCGACCTGCCCCGCATCGGTGGCGCGCAACTCGACCGCGACAGTTTCCACACTGGTGCCCTGATCGACCGCAAAGCACAGGCTCCAGGCGTCCGGCGAAGCGCTCTGCCATTGCCAGCCTGCGCCGGCCGTGCGATCGAAGTGGCCAACGGCATCGCACCAGCGCTGCGGACATGCGCGCGGCGCCTGGTCTGCCGCTGGACAAGGCCGATCGACAACGACGCCGCCAAATCGCTCGAGCTTGCGACCGGCGCCGAAGTCGATGAGCTCGTATTGCTGCTCGGCGAAGTAGTGCATCGGGCGTCAGTCGGTCGATTGCCGCGGCCGGCGCTGCGCCGATTTTCGGCCCGGGCGATACCCCGGCGCCGCGTCCTTGGCCGGCTTGCGCTGCGATTTCTTCAGCCGCTTGTTCGCCTGTGCGCGCCGCTTATTCAAGGCCTCGGCCGGCGGTCGGGCAGGAATCAGGCAATCGCAGCCCGAGCCAATCAAATCCTGACGGCCGGCGCGCTCAAGCGCCTGGCGAACCTCGAAGTAATTCTCCGGTTTGAAGAATTGCAGCAAGGCCCGCTGCTGTTTGCGATCGCGCAGGTGCTTTGCCGTCTCGACGGGCTGCATGGTCATCGGGTCCAGGCCCGTGTGATACATGCAGGCCGCGATATCGAACGGGCTGGGGATGAAATCTTGCACCTGGTCGGGCTTGTAATTGTGCCGTTTGAGAAACACGGCCAGGTCGATCATCGCCCGCAAATCGCTGCCCGGATGGCTGGCGATGTAATAGGGCACCAGGTACTGCTTCTTGCCAGCGCGGGCCGAGGCGGCCTTGAACTGCCGATCGAACTGTTGGAAATCCTCCGCGTCCGGCTTCTTCATCAGCCGCAGCACCTCCGGATCGGTGTGCTCGGGCGCGACCTTCAGATAGCCGCCGACGTGATGCCGCACCAGCTCGTCCAAATAGGCCGGGTCGCGGCGGGCGAGGTCCATGCGAATGCCCGACGCCACGAGCACCTGCTTCACGCCTGGTTCCTTGCGCGCCCGCCGCATGAGCTGCACGAGCGGACCATGATCGGTGCCCAACAGCTTGCAGATCTTGGGGTGCACGCAGCTCAACCGCCGACACACCGCCTCGACCTCGGGACGGGTGCAGCGCATCTGGTACATATTGGCCGTGGGCCCGCCGATATCGCTCACCGTGCCGGAGAACTCGGGATCTTCGCTCATGCGGCGAATCTCGCCGAGCACTGATTCCTGCGAACGGCTTTGAATGATCCGCCCCTCGTGCGCCGTGATCGAGCAGAATGTGCAGCCGCCGAAACAGCCGCGCATGATCTGCACCGAATGCCGCACGACCTCAAAGGCCGGGATCCGCGCCTGGCCATATACCGGGTGCGGACGGCGCGTGTAGGGAAGCCCATACACGCGATCCATCGTCGCCTGGTCCAAAGGGAGCGAGGGTGGGTTGACGACGATCCATTCGCGATCGTGCTGTTGCAGCAGCCGGCGGCCATTGTGCGGATTCGTCTCGTGGTGCGCCAGCCGCGTCATGTCGGCAAACGCCCGCTTGTCGCGCAAGACTTCTTCGAAGCTCGGCAGGACGACGGATTTTTCGTCTTCGCGCGGGGTCGCTTCGCTCGCGCCCACGCGATAGGCCACGCCACGCAGCCCGCGCAACTCGCGCAGATGCTTGCCTGCCTTGAGTCGCCGGGCGATCTCGAGAATCGGCGTTTCGCCCATGCCGAAGACGAGCAGGTCGGCCTTGCAGTCCATCAAGATCGCACGCCGGACCGTATCGCTCCAATAGTCGTAATGGGCGATGCGCCGCAAGCTGGCCTCGACCCCGCCGCAGACGATCGGCACACCCTTGTAGGCCTCGCGCGCGCGTTGGCAGTAGGCCAAGGTGGCCCGATCGGGCCGGCAGCCGATTCGCCCGTCGGGACTATAGGCGTCGTCGTTACGAACCTTCTTGTTGGCCGTGTAGTGATTGATCATCGAGTCCATGTTCCCCGCGCTGACGGCGAAGAACAGCCGGGGCTGGCCGAAGGTGCGCCACGGCTCGCACGACCGCCAGTCGGGCTGGCTGAGCATGCCCACGCGGTAGCCTTCGGCCTCGAGCAGCCGGCCCAACAGCGCCATGGCGAAGCTCGGATGATCGACGTACGCGTCGCCGGTGACGAACACCACGTCGACCCAGTCCCAGCCGCGCGCCTCCATCTCGGCCCGCGTCATCGGCAGGCAAGGGGAGGGCGGTTGCGTCAGGGCCGCGATCGGCAGACGGGGCTGGGCTTCGTTGGCGGGCATGCCTGCATTCTACCGTCGCGGGCATGCCCGGCGCGGCTGCGACGCGCAGGCTATTGTGCCAGCGGCGTGCCGGGTGCGTCGGGTTGGAAGAATCGGGTCAACCGTGCCAGTCCCTCGAAGACGAATCTCGCGGCGGTATAGTGCCCGGCATTCCACCAGACAATCTCCGGCTTGCCCAACGCCTCCCACAGAGCCTCGGTGCATGCCGGCGGCACGACCTCGTCGTTCCGCGCGTTGAGCATCAGGATCTTGCGGCCGCGCACGTTCGCGGCAAAGGTCACCGGGTCGATCGGCTTGATGACCTCGGCCAGCTCCTCGATGGTCTTACCTTGGGCTTCCCAGCCCTCGCGCAAGGCCTTGGTCTCTTCCGACTCCCAGGCGATGCGGCTGAAGTCGCCGCCGGCGAGCATCAGGCCCACCTTGGCGAATCGGGGTTCGCCCGCTGCCGCCACCGCGCTGGTGATGCCGCCGAGGCTGATGCCGGTGATCCCCAACTGCGCCGGGTCGATCTCGGGCTGCGCGGCGAGCCAGGCAGCGGCGCGGCGAATGTCGAGCACCGCCTGGGTCATGCCTTTGACCGTCTGGTGCGGATCGGGCGAGATCATCTGCACGCCCGAACCTGGCTGTTCGCGCGGGCCATAGTACGGCAGCTTGAGGAACAACGCCGCGACGTTGTTATATGCCAACTGTCGCGCGACCAGTCGCGCCAGGTCGAAATCGCCGCCCAGGATGTGCAGCACCACCACGCCCGGATGCTTGCCTTCGGACACCGGCCGGAAGTACTCACAATGGACGGTGTTGTTGTTCGGGTGCGGCGTCTCCACCGGCGAGGGGAACGTCACCTCGGACAGCTCGACTTTCTTCGACACGCTGTCGAGGAACTTCTGCTGGAACTCGAACGTGTGCGCATCGAGATGAAAGTGCGGCGGCACGATCTCCTCGTTCGGCGCGGGTTCAAAATTCACCTGTCCGCTGCGCGGCGGCGGCGACGCGGCGGCGGCCGGCCCAGCTAGGAGCAGGAAGGCGACAACCAGCAACGCGTGACGAAACCGGCACATGCAGACATCTCCGGCGGCAATAGGGGGGGCAAAGCGGGTGGGCTGGTGCAGGCGGGCGACCGGGAACCAGCAAGAGTCATGTTCCCCGGCCCAGGGCACCTCGGCTACTATAACTGCCCCGCCGGGCGACCCCAAGCCAGCCCGGAAGCGAGAGGCCTCGCATGGATGCACGCAAGACCCCGCTGGCAGAGCTGCGCCCTGAGCGGATCTGCCTGATCAAACCGAGCGCTCTGGGCGACGTCGTGCAGACTCTGCCCCTGCTGGCCGGTCTGCGCGCACGCTGGCCGCAGGCCAAGATCACCTGGGTGCTCCACCGCGGCCTGGTGCCGCTCCTGGAAGGCCAACCGGGCCTCGACGGGATCGTGCCTTTCGATCGCCAGCAACTGGCCGATCGCCCCTGGGCGAGCGTTCCCGCATTGTGGCGCGAGCTGCGGGCAGGGCGGTTCGACCTGGCCATCGACGTGCAAGGCCTGCTGCGCAGCGGCGCCGTGACCTGGGCGACGGGCGCGGCCCGCCGGGTAGGTTTTGCCAATGCCCGCGAAGGTGCCAGCCTGGCCTATACCGATCTCGTCGCGGTGCCCGACGTCGACCTGCCTGCTGTCGAGCGCTATTGGCTGCTGGCGGCCGCGCTGGGCTGCGAGGGTGCGCCGCGCGTCACCGCGCCTTCGATTCCGGATAGCGACCGGCGCGCGGTCGTCGACCTGCTGCACGGCCTGCCGCGCCCGTGGCTGGCGATTCACCCCGGGGCGCGTTGGGAAACGAAACGCTGGCCGCCGGCCTCGTTTTCCCAAGTCGCAGATCGCGCGGTACGCGAATTCGGCGCAAGCATCGTGCTCCTCGGTGGCCCGGAAGAAACCCTGCTCACGGCCGCCGTACGGCAACACCTGAAAACCCGGCACGTTGTCGACTTGGCCGGCCGCACGACGCTCAAGCAGCTCGCCGCAGCGTGCGACCTGGCCGACATGTTGCTGTCGAACGACTCGGGCCCGATGCACCTGGCGGCAGCATGCAGTACACCGGTTCTTGGAGTGTTCACCTGCACGAGCCCGCGCCGGGCGGGCCCCTTTGGCGCAGGCCACCGGATCGCCGCCACGGGGGTCGCCTGCGCAGCGAGCTACGTACGAACGTGTCCCACGATGCACTGCATGGCCGAACTGGTGCCCGAACGCGTTTGGCCCCTGGTTCGCGCGGCCCTGTCCGATTGGGTGGCCCATCCGTCCCGGCAGGCGAGTTGAATGGCCTCGAACGGCACTCGGGACAGCAACCCCTGCACGGCGTGGAGCGGTACAATGGCCACACCCGACCAGGCCGGAGCAGACATGCGTAAACCTACCGGACAGACCTTGTTCCTGGCTGCCGTGGTCGTAGTCAGCAGCGTGGTGGCCGGTTACCTGCTCTTTACCCAGCCTGGCCACAGCGGCAGGCAAGCCGGCGAAAAATCGCGGCTGACACTGGAAGACATCGATTTCAACGGCCGCCGCGCCTACGGCTACTTGGAACAGCTCTGCGCCCTGGGCCCGCGGCCAACCGGTTCCGAGGCCATGTCCCGGCAGCAGCAATTGCTCATCGAGCACTTTCAGAAACTCGGCGGCCAGATCACACGGCAAGCGTTTCAGTTTCGCCATCCCGTGACCGGACAGCCCGTGATCGGCACGAACCTGCTGGTGACCTGGCATCCCCAGTCGCGCGAGCGCGTCTTGCTCGTGGCGCATTACGACACGCGCCCGTTCCCCGATCGCGACCCGCAGAACCCGCGGGGGACATTCGTCGGCGCCAACGACGGGGCCAGCGGCACGGCGCTGCTGATGGAGCTGGCTCACGATTTCAGCCAGTTTCAATCGCGCAAATGGCCGGGGCAGCTCGGCGTCGATTTCCTGCTGGTCGATGCCGAAGAATTCGTGTTCGACGATCGGCAGCCCTATTTTCTCGGCTCCGAGTTCTTCGCCGGTCAATATGCCAAGAATCCGCCGCCCTACCGTTACCGCTGGGGCATTGTGCTCGACATGGTCGCCGATGCCGACCTGCAGATTTATCAAGAGCGTAACAGCCTGCTGTGGCGCGATACGCGGCCGCTGGTCGAGGCCCTGTGGCAGACGGCCGCCGACCTGGGCGTGCGCGAGTTCGTCCCTCGACCTAAGCATGAAATCCGCGACGACCACCTGCCGTTGCGCAACGTCGCCCGGATCCCGACTTGCGACGTGATCGACTTCGACTATCCGCCGTGGCACACCCAGGACGACGTGCCGGCACGCTGCTCGGCGCTCAGCCTGGCCAAGGTCGGCTGGGTCGTGCGCACCTGGCTCCAGCAGGCCCGCTAGCGAGGGCATCGTGGGCTACTGGCTGGCATTCCCCGTGATCGTGCTGCTGGTGGGCCTGGTGCTCGTACAACGTCAGCAACGATCCTCTGAGCGCCGGGGCAGCCGCGAAATCGCCAACCTGCTGATGGTCGTCGTGGCCTTCTTGATGGCCGTGGGCCTGATCTTGCAGCCGCTGGAATATCCCGTGGCTTTCGCAGCGTGCTGGCTGGCCGTCGCGATCGGAGCGGCCGGCCTGTTGGTGCTCGCCGGCTGGGACGCCGGATCGATCATGCGTCAAGGCGCGACCCGCCGTCGACAATTGCGCCAGGAACTGCGAACCAAATTGAGCGAAACGGCCGCGCGGCGGCAGCCCCCCAGGGCGCAGCAAGAAGCCGACGACCGGCCCGGTTGACCGGGGGCCGGGGGCCTCGTACGCTGCGCGGGCACGCTCCCGACACGGTATTTGACCCCTAGCAGTCGACGATGGACCCTTTGCGCTTGGCGTTGGCCTTTGGACCCTTGGCGGTTTACCTGATCGCCGTGGGACTGCTAAATCTTTCGCGGAAGCCGTGGGTCGTCAGCGGGGGGCGCGAATCGTGTGCGCTGGCCATCGCGTTGGCAGGCATGCTGACCGTCGGACCGATCGAGCTCTTCCTGCCGCGCGCAGCGGCCACGGTCTATGGCGCCAAGGCCTGGGCGATGATCGCGGGCCTGTACTTCCTCGGTGCGACGCTGCTGATCCTGCTGCAGCGGCCCCGGCTGACCATTTACAACTGCCCGACCGCCATCGTCCGGCAGGCAGTCGGCGACGTGACCCGCCAGCTTGATGGCTGTGCGACGACCGTGGGCGACACCTACGTGCTCCCCAATCGACAGGTGCAGTTTCATCTCGACAGCGTGCCGGTCGTACGCAACACATCGCTGGTTTCGATCGGCGAACACCAGTCGCTCGACGGCTGGAAGGCGCTCGAGGCGCGGCTTGCCGACGTGCTGACGCCCAGGAGCGTCACGCCCAACGTGTCCGGTACCGCGCTGGTCGCGGTGGGCGTCGCGATTCTGGTCTTGATTGGCCAGCGCTGGGTCGACGGTGCTGTCGAGATCGCCAAGCTCATCGAGCAAATGCTGCACACGGCCGGTTGAGCAGGCCGACAGGTCAAGCACACCAATCAGTGATCAGTCGCGCTCGACGACCGGCAGGCTCGGGCCGCGCCCCGATTCCGCGGCACGGCGAATTTCCGCGGCGAGCAATTCCGCGCCCAGCGGGTCCGTCGGGTCCAGCGCGCGCAATTGGGCCAGCACGTCCAGCGCCAGGCGGTGATGACCCTGCTTGTGCAGGCACCAGGCGAGTCCCTTGCCGCTGTTCAACAGCGGCTGATTTGCGGCGATCGCATAGGGCAGGAGGCCCGATACTCCGGCCGCCGACAGAGCCGCGCGGCCCAGCTCCCAGGCATAGCCGAAATGTCCCCGGGCCAGTGCCCAATCTTGCCGCTCTAGGGCGATCTCGCCCAGCAAGGCGTGGGCGTCGAGAAAATCGTGGCAGTCGCCCAACAGCCAGCGCAGTTCGTCCTCGGCGATCTCCCATTCGCCGGCCTCGAGCATCGCGGCGACTTCTTCGACGTCTTCGGCTCGTTGGCGTGCGTCGCGCGGCGCGACGAGCATCCAGCCCGAACGATCCTCGAGCCGGCGCAGCGCGTAGCCCCCGCGCTGCGATTTGCCGCTTTCGTGCCGGCGCGGCGACGAGTGTTTTTTGTGCTTGGCCATGATCGCGTCGAATTATAGCTTGGGGCGATGGCCTCCTCGACTCGCTCGCGCCGCGCGCCGCATGATTTGTCCGTGCAACTCGATTCGCCCGCCGCCGTGCGCGCGTTGCAGCGGCGCTTGAAATCTTGGTTTGGCCGCGCGGCGCGGGCCCTACCCTGGCGTCAGGAACCCACGGCCTATCGCGTCTGGATCAGCGAGATCATGCTGCAGCAGACCCAGGTCGCGACCGTGGTGCCCTATTTTGAACGGTTCGTCGCCCGGTTTCCCGATGTCGGCACCCTCGCGGCGGCACCCGAACAAGCGGTCCTACGACACTGGGAAGGGCTGGGCTACTATCGTCGTGCCCGGCAGTTGCACCGCGCCGCACAGCAGATCGTCGCCGAACATGCCGGCGAGTTCCCGAGCGACGCCGAGGCCGTCAGACGCCTGCCCGGCATCGGGCGTTATACGGCCGGCGCGATCCTGTCGATCGCCTTCGATCGGCCCGAACCGATCCTCGAAGCAAACACGCTGCGCGTCTACAGCCGGCTGTTGGGCTACCGGGGCGATCCGCGTTCGACGGCCGGGCAAAAACACCTGTGGAAGGCCGCCGCCGATTGGCTCCCGCGCCGCGGCGCCGGCGCGTTCAATCAGGCGCTAATGGAGCTGGGCGCCACGATTTGCACGCCGCGCAGGCCGCGCTGCGAGGAATGTCCCGTGGCGGCGTTGTGCCGCGCGCGGGCCCTGGGCCTGGTCGAGCAGATTCCGCCGCCGGCGCGGCCGCCGCAGATCGAACAGGTGCACGAGGTCGCCGTCGTCATCCATCGCGGCCGTCGGGTGCTCGTGTGCCAGCGCGAACCGGGCGAGCGCTGGGCCGGACTTTGGGACTTTGTCCGCATTCCCTGGCCCGAGCCGTTTCCGGCCGTGCCCGACGCGGCGGTCAAACGTCAGCTCGTCGCGGCCATCAAGCAGGCGACTGGTCAAAAGGTCCGCCTCGGCGACACGTTGACGACTCTGCGTCACCAGGTCACCAGGTTTCGGATCACGCTCACCGTGGTCGAGGCGACGGCCGCCGATCCGCGAGACACGGCCCGATGGCTGACCCTGGATGAATTGGCGCACCTCCCGCTATCGGTGACCGGGCGAAAGATTGCCGATCTCCTCGGCCGCGACACGAATACCAAAGCGTAAACGGCTAAGATGACACTACTCATGATCGCGCGATTGACCACGCAGGAAGCAAGCATTCACTGCACAAGGCCCACCCGATGCGCCAACTGACTTTTCACTTGACGACCTTCATTGGCGCAACGCTTTTTTTCTGCCTCGCATTGGCAGGCATCTACGGTTACCTGCGTCAGGGAATTGCCTTGGACGCCGTTGCCACGCTGCTCTACCTCGCGTGCGGCATGACCTTGATGTATTACTCCTTGCAGATGGGCAGCGCAAATCGTCGGCGAAAAGAACAAGCGGCAGGCGCGTTCCAGCGGCGCGCGGAATCAACCCCCGGTCGCGCGGATCGCCACTGCTAGGGAATCAGCGCCCGAGCAGTTCTTCCACCGCGCGGCCGATATCGGCGCTTTCCATCAGCGCTTCGCCGACGAGAATGGCCTTCACGCCGGCGGCGGCCAGCCGCTCGACATCGGCCCGAACCCGAATACCGCTTTCGCCGACCACCAGGCACTCGTCCGGAATCTGCGGACAGAGCCGCACGGTATGCTCCAAATCGACCGAAAACGTTCGCAGGTCGCGATTGTTGATGCCCACGAGGGTCGCGCCGGTCGACAGCACCCGGGCCAGGTTGGCCGCTTCGAACAATTCGACCAGCGGCGTGAGCCCCAGCATCAGTGCCTCGCGGTACAACAGCCTCAGCCGCTGGTCGTCGAGGCATTCGGCGATCAACAATACCGCGTCGGCCCCTGCGGCCCGTGCCTGGTAGAGCTGGTAGACGTCGACGATGAAATCCTTGCACAGCAAGGGCACCCCCACGGCGGCCCTGACGGCTCGCAGATCGTCGAAGCTGCCCTGAAAATGGACCTGATCGGTCAGTACGCTGATGCAACTGGCACCGTGCTGCGCATAGGTGCTGGCAACCTGCACCGGGTCGGCATCGGGGCGAATCGGCCCGCGCGACGGGCTGGCCCGTTTCACCTCGGCAATCAGGCGGACCGGTCCCGGTGCGGCCAGTGCGCCGAAAAAGTCGCGAACGGGCGGCGCCGCCGCAGCCTGCTCTTTGAGCGCTTCGAGCGGCGTCACGGCCCGGGCCTGTTCGATGTCGCGCCATTTCTGGGCAACGATTTCATTGAGAATCGAGGTCATGCCAAATCCGACGGCTTCTATGCGGACCGACCAATCTGATTGCCTCCGGGCGCGTCAGGCAAGCTCCCACGGCCGGGGCAAATCCCCTTGAACTTACCGCACCCGCCAAGCTTGGGGGAGAGGGTCGCGATTGCCGCAGTCCGCTTTCGGCCCGGGGTGTGTAACCCGATCCTCACACTGGCGGGTGGCGTCAGTGCTTGAAGTGCCGCCGGCCGGTGAAGACCATCGCGATTGAATAACGGTCGCAGGCGGCAATGACTTCGTCGTCTTTCTTCGAGCCGCCCGGCTGGATGATGGCCCGAATGCCCGCCGCGGCGGCCAAATCGATCGAATCGGGAAAGGGAAAAAACGCGTCCGAGCCGAGCACGGCACCCTTGGCCTGTTCGCCGGCCTTGCGCAGCGCGATTTCGACGGAATCGACCCGGCTCATCTGCCCCGCGCCGGTGCCGCACAGCGCGCCCTCGTGGGTCACGACGATGGCGTTGGATTTCACGTGCCGAACCACGGCCCAGGCAAAGCTCAACTCGTCGCGTTCGCGCGGCGAGGGCTGACGGGCAGTCACCACCTGCCATTCGCTTTCCGGGTCGGAGCCGACGTCGGCGTCCTGGCAGAGGTATCCTCCGGAGATCCGCCGCAGCTCGCGATAGCCGCCGGTCACGGCAAGGGACCCCGTCGCCAGCAAACGCACGTTGACCTTCCACTTGGGGCGAGTGGTCAGGATGTCGAGCGCGGCCTCTTCAAAAGCCGGCGCGGCGATCGCCTCGATAAAGGTGCCCGGCGCCGTCAAGACGTCGGCCGTGGCGGCGTCGACCTTGCGGTTGATCCCCAGCACGGCGCCAAAGGCGCTCAGCGGATCGGCGTCCATTGCGCGGCGGGCAGCCTCGGCCAGGTTGTCCGCCGTCGCGGCACCGCACGGATTGTTGTGCTTGATGACGCTGACGGCCGGGCCGGGCAGGCCGCGGACGATCGCCAACGCACTATCGAGATCGAGCAGGTTGTTATACGACAGTTCCTTGCCGTTGAGCTGCCGTGCGGCGACCAGCCCGCCGCTACCGGTCTCGGCATAGACCGCGCCGCGTTGATGCGGATTCTCGCCATAGCGGAGCACCGCCGTCCGTTGCAGGCTGAGCTGTAGCGACCGCGGAAAGTCTCGCACCAGGGCCGCATCGTCGTCGGCCCCCTCGCCAGCGGGCCCGCCGTATCCGGCTCCGCTCAAAAAGTCGGCAATGGCGCGGTCGTAACGGGCCGTGTGCTCGAACGCCGCCAAGGCCAGGCGCCGCCGCAGCTCGGGCGTCGTGCGACGCGTCAACTGGATCTCGGCCAGCACCTCGGAGTATTGCTCGGGGCTGGTGACGATCGCGACGTGCGCATGATTCTTGGCGGCCGAACGCACCATGGTCGGCCCGCCGATGTCGATGTTCTCGATCGCCTCGTCGAGCGTTACCTCGGGGCGGGCCACGGTCTGCTGGAACGGATACAAATTCACCACGACCAGCTCGAAAGTCACGATGCCGTGTTCGGCCAGCGAGGTCATGTCGCTGGCCATGTCGTGCCGCGCGAGAATGCCGCCATGAATCTTCGGGTGCAGCGTCTTGAGGCGGCCTTCGAGCATTTCGGGAAAGCCCGTGTACTCGGACACCTCGCGCACGTCGAGCCCGGCCTGGCGCAAGTGCGCACAGGTGCCGCCGCTGCTGTAGATTTCGATACCGCAGGCGACCAGCTCGCGGGCAAAATCGGCGAGCTGCTGCTTGTCGCTAACGCTGATCAAGGCCCGCTTGACCGGGGGGGACGACATACGCTTGCTCCAGCGCGGCGTGAACATGTGCGTCGCGAGTTGCCGCCGCCGGCCGCTTTGGCCATTCCTCGGCTAGGCACCTCGAACAATGCGAGGCTTGTTGTTTACGTTGCGCTAAGCGAGCGGTCAACCAGGGAGCGACGCGACCTAGGGTCGTCGCCCTGCGTCGCGCAGACGCATTGTGGAGCGGCAGAAATCTGGCATAATTCGGGACTTGAAAGTCAGGTTCAGAGTCCCGGAGTGTCTATGTTTCGCTGCCTCAGCCTTGAAGCGCTGGGTATGACGGCTACCCAAAGCGAACTCAACGAGTTCGCCCTCTCGAATGGATTCAAAGGATTCGAGCTTCCGCTCGTCGAGTTCGCCGATCGGGTCAAGTCGCATGGATTGCCCCATGCCCGCAGGCTGATCGACAGCGCCCGGCTGAAGGTGGCGGCGTTCCGCCTGCCGGTTGACTGGTGCGGCGACGACGACGCTGCCTACAAGCGCGACCTGGAACGGCTGCCCGAGCTGGCCGAAATCGCCCAGCAGATGCAATGTACGCGCGCCCTTACCTGGCTGATGCCGGGCTCCGACGCGCGACACTATCACGCGAATTTCGAGTTTTGCCGGCAACGTCTGCAAGAACTGGCCGCCCTGCTGGACCGCTATGGCATTCGCCTGGGCGTCGGCATTCAGGCCGCGGCCGACCTGCGGGCCGGCAAGAATTTCGAGTTTATTCACACGTTCGATCAGTTGCTTCTGCTGGTGGGCATGATCAACGCCAAGAATATCGGCGTGCTGGTCGACACCTGGGACCTATACGTCGCCGGGCATGACGTGGCCGAAATGGCGGGCAAGCTCAACGCGGCGCAAGTCGTGAACGTGTACGTCGCCGGCGCCGCGCAAGACGCGGTGCCGTCCGAGCTGCCGCACACCGCGCGCCGGGCCGCCGGCGAAGGTGACGCGAACGATTCGTGCGCGGTGCTCGTCGCGCTGGCGCGGGCCGGTTATGACGGGCCCGTCACCCCCACTCCGCACCCGTCCGGCATGGCCGAAAAGAACCGCGCCGCCCTGGTCAAGCAGTGCGGCGAGTCGATGAACTATCTCTGGAAAGCGGCCGGGCTGTCGCCCGCCGGCAAACTGCTGGCAACGAGCTGAGCCGGGAGAGGGCCGCGTGTTTCACTACGACCGCGGCTTGAAGTTGACGCGAGCCGATCTGGGGCTCGACGTCCGGCGCCGCCAGCAGCGAGGCTTTATCTCGCACGCCCACGCCGACCACATGGCGTCGCACGTGCTGGCACTGTGCACGCCGGCCACGGGTGCGCTCTATCGGCTGCGCTATGGTCCGCGCGAGGTGCTGCCGCTCGAATATCGCGCGACGACGAGCTGGGGCGGCATGCAATTGACCGTCTATCCAGCCGGACATTGCCTGGGTTCGGCCATGCTGCTGGCCGACGACGGCCAGACGCGGTTGCTCTACACCGGTGACTTCAAATTGCAGCCGTCGCTCACGGCCGAAGCCGCCGAATTGCCGCAGGCCGACGTGTTGGTGATGGAGTCGACCTATGGCGACCCGCGCTATCGACATCCGCCTCGGGACGAGGCCATCGGTCAGTTGCTGAGCCTCGTCCGAGGCGCCTTCGAGCACGGTACGACGCCAGTCGTGCTGGCCTACGCGCTGGGTAAGGCCCAAGAGGTCACCGCAATCCTCACCCAGGCAGGGATTCCCGTCCTGCAACATCCGCGGGCCTTTGCCATCAGCAGGATTTACCAGGAATACGGTGTCGATCTGGGCAACGTCGCCGAATACCCCGGCCACATCCGCCCGGGGCATGCGGTGGTCATGCCACCTTGGGGCCCGAAGACAGCGGCCATGCCACGGCTGGGCCGCGTGACGACCATCGCCGTCACCGGCTGGGCCGCGTATGGCATGCCCTGGAACCGGAACCAGGCGCAGCACGCGGTGCCCTTGTCGGATCACGCCGATTACGAGGAACTGCTAGCAGCGGCGCGGCAAGTTCGGCCGCGCGTGATCTATGCGACGCATGGCCCTTTGAGCTTCGTCGAGCGCCTACGAGCGGAAGGTTTCGAGGCCTATCCGCTCGACACCACCAGCCAGCGTGCAGCCAACAACTGCTAGCACGCCTGCGGTGTTAACTTCGTGCGACTCTGCCAGTTCTGCTGCTAGCGTGTCGCCGTGCTGCGCGCCTGGCTGACCGCTTTTTGCTGGACGCTCTGCGCACGGCTGGTCGATTCTGCCAACGATGCCTTGGAGGATTTCAAGGGATCAGCAGCTATCGTTTCGAGCCAGCAGTAGACAGCGAGCGGGTCGAGCACGATGAAACAACAGCGACGTTATCACCGCGCGATTTGGCTGGCACCGATGTTTGGTGCCGCGGCCTGCTGGTTTTCGAGTGGCGAGCCGGCGCAATCGCCCGTCACGAGCACGCCCGCCACGTCGCAACGCGCCTCGCAGACCGAATCGTCGGCGATCGTGTTGACCGGCGGCGTTGAGCCCGTCGTCGAGTATGTAGGCGACGCTCACATCTCGCCCCACGCGCGTTCACGAGCCCGCCGTGTCGACAGTTCGAGCACGAACAATCGCCGGCTGCCTTCGCCGCACTCGGCGGCAGCCGTGGTCGAAGCGGTGCCCGACGCGGCACCCGCGTACGATCCCGCGCCTGCCCCGATCGCCGATCCGGCGCCGGAACCGCCGAGCCCCGTCGCAGACGAGGCAGAATACGCCGTGGATCCGCCCGCCGAAGTGATTTCCGAGGCCCGCCTGCCGTCGCCCAACGCGCGGCGCCGGCAATTCACTTTCGAAACTCCGGCGCCCGCTGCGCCGACGCCCGTAGCATCTTCTCCCGCCGCGCCGTCGTCACCAGCGCCGTCGCCCGGCGCACCTGTGGTCGAGGCGGTGATCGATGCGCCGGGCTATGGCGACGCCCCGTTGCTGGTCAACGAACCGGTCGAGGCGGGCGAAGCGGAAATCGAAATCTCGGAACCGCTGGCCATCGATGCATCGGCCGCCACCGCCGCCGGGGACACCGATGGCGTCGCGTCGGAAACTGCCGGTGATTCGCCGAGCGTACCTTCGCTACACCATCCGATTCCCCCGTCGCCCTCGACGAGCACGCCGGTGGTCGAGGTGGTCGTCGATGCACCGCCGGCCATCGCAGGTGTCGAGCCGGTCCAGACCGAAGAACCAGCAATCGTTGCCCCCGACACGGCCGCGCAAACCGCCTCGCAGCCACTCGCCAACGCGCCGCTGGTTGCTTCGCCGCAAAACGCGACACCGGTGGTCACCCCAGTCGAGGGCATGCCGGAAATGCAGCCCGTAGCTCCTGCCGCTGAGCCTCAGGTGGCCGGGCAGCAGTCGACCGCGCCTGCCGAAGCTCCGTCCGCTGCGCCCCGCGACCAGCGTTGGGCCAAGCTGCACACGCCGGGTGCGCCGTCCGGTGGCGCGCCGCTGACCGCCTATCCGCTGGCCGCCGGGCATTCGCCGCTGCCGACGATCAGCCAGGCCACGCCGCGCCTGCCGGGCCAGGGCTTCGGCCCGCCGAAGATCTTCGGCGAATTGCTCACGCGGCAGAATCCGCGTTCGCCCGAGTCGATGACCCGGTCGCGCGACCTGGAAATGGTCGCGCAACGCGCCGACGCGCACACGCTCAACGGTTTCCAGCTCGCCGGCCGCCGTGCGTTTCTCTCGGCCCAAAGCGAGTTCACCATCGCGTTGCGACTCGTGGCCGAGGCACTCGACGTGCATGAAGGCACCGACCGGCACAGCCGCGCACTGTCCGAAGGCCTCCGGGCACTCGAAGAATCTGACGAGTTCCTGCCGACCGGCAAAGGCCTCGAAGACGACTTGAATGTCCGCCTGATCGCCCAGGCGCACCGCTCGCAGGTACTGAATGCCGAAGAAGCCGCGCGGCTCCGGCCGCTCGAGGCCCGGCAACGTTATTACACCTATGCCCAGGAACAGCTCGCTGTCGCCGGCGGCAGCGAGATGGCTTTCAGCATGGCGCTGTTCGGCCTCGGCAAGCTGCACGCCGCGTTTGCGGCGATTCCCGAATCGAAGGTTCGCGCCGCCGAGCCCAAGGCGCTCGTGCTGCATCAGGCGGCCGTCATGGTCGACTCGCGCAACGCACTGGCTGCCAACGAGCTGGGCGTGTTGCTGGCCCGTTATGGCCGCTACGAACAGGCTCGCGATGCCTTGCTGCACAGTGCCCGGGTATCGCCGCAGCCGACCACCTGGCAGAACCTGGCGATCGTCCACTTCCAACTGGGCGAGCAAGACCTGGGCAAGTTGGCGCAGCTCGAAGCCAAGACCTGCGAAGAGCACCAGCGCCAATTGGCGGCCAAGCGCAATATCAGCCTGCATCCTCAAGTGCAATGGATGAGCCCCGAAGCTTTCGCGCAGACCTCGACCAACGAAGTGGGAGCACCTTCGCCGTCGAGCGCGACGGCGACGACTGCCGCCCAGGCGTCGCACGTCGGCAACAGTTCCAGGTCGCGCTGAGTAGCCCCAAAACCTTATTCGCCGGTCACCACGAGCTCGAGTTTTCGTCAGACAGGATGTCACTCGTGAACAACTCGCAGAATTCCATGTTGGCCCGTTCGCGGGCGGCGCGGTGGACGAATGCCTTGCGGCGCGCTTGTGCGCTCGACGGCTGGCCGCTGCCGACGTTCATCACTTGCGTCCTGCTGCTAGGCGCAGCCGTTTCGCAGATGAACCGACACCTGGCGGCCCGCGCCAGTGCCGCCCGGCCCGGACAATTGGCCGTCGAGCAGGCCGCCGCCCTGCGGGCACCGGCGGGAATTTCGCCGGCGTTGTTTCTGCCCAGCGGTCCGGAGCGCGAGTTGCGAGGTTCGGTCAACCTGTGCCAGGCGCTCGGCCCGGCGGCCCCCTACCCGATTCGCGGCGTTGATGCATCGGACACCGGCGGCTGTGGCGAGTTGCATTGGCAGACGGCGCGGATCTTGTTCTGGCAGGCGTTCGCCCAGGGCGAATATGTCGGCCACGCGCGTACGGCGCACGTGCCGGAGTATCGTCTCCGGGTCGATGACGAGCTGGAAGTCGTCTACCGGATTACGCGCGAAGAGACCTCGCGTCCCTACGAGTTGAACGTCGGCGACGAAATCCGCGTCGAGTCGTTCACCGACCCCAACCTGAACCGTTCGCTGGTCGTACAGCCCGACGGCACGATCGTGCTGCCGATCTTGAACGAGGTGAAGGCCACGCGGCGCAGCGTCGCCCAGTTGCGCGAGGAACTGCAAGAGCAGTACCGCAAGTACTACAACGACCCGGCCATCACCGTGTTGCCGATCAAGGTCAACACCCGGCTGGAAGACATCCGAGCCACGGTCGACAGCCGCCAGGGCCTGGGCGGCGGTCAATTCCGCCGCGCCCGGGTCACGCCCGAAGGCACGATCCAGTTGCCGGCCATCGGCAACACCTTTGTGCAAGGCATGACGCTCGAAGAAGTGCAGCGCGAGCTGAACCATCGCTATGCACAAGAAGTCGAAGGTCTGGAAGTCACCCCCGTGCTGGTCGTTCGCGCTCCGCGTTATGTCTACGTGCTCGGCGAGGTGGCCAAGCCGGGTCGCTACGACTTGACCGGCCCGACGACGGCGATGCAGGCCATCGCCATGGCCGGCAGTTGGACCGTAGGCGGCAACACCCGGCAGATCGTCGTGTTCCGCCGCGGCGACGACTGGCGTTTGCTGGCCACGATGCTCGACCTGCGTGCCGCGCTATACGGCAAGAAGCCGACGCCGGCCGACGAGATCTGGCTGAACGACTCGGACACCATCGTGGTGCCCAAGATGCCCATCAAGGTGGTGGACGAGTTCATCGACCTGGTCTTCACCCAGGGCATCTACGGCGTGGTTCCGTTCTCGTTCAACTACACCTTTGTCGAGCAGTCGGCGGTCGGCGGCGTAGTCGTGGCTCCGTAGCGCACTTGGTTACACGCCGCCACGCTCAGCCGCGGCGAAATTGCTCGTAGTCGAGCCGCCACGGGCGCGCCACGCGCCAACAGGAAAACGCCAGCGCCCCAAGCAGCAGCGCCGTCGCTGCCGCCCAGAGCTCGACGCTTCCGCCGACCTCGCTCAAGCCCAACGGCCAGCGGTCGCGCGACGTCGACAAAGCGACGAAAAACGCGAGCGCGTGCAGGCCGGCCGACGGCAGAAAGGCCCAGGCGCCGATCCACACGGTGCTCCAGTCGGGGAGCCGTGTCATCCAGGTGATGTAGCCGACCTGCACCAGACCGACGATCATCACAACCCAGGCCCACGGCGCCCACTGGGTGAGGTAGCCGATGCACGGCGCCACCATCAGCAGCGTGATCACCGTCGCCACCGCGGCCAGGAAATAGGCCCGGGACACGAACCGCGACGGCGAGACATACGTGCCCATGGAGCGGCCGGACACCGGTGCCGTCGCTGCGTCCGCGGCCTTGTCCGGGCGCGAAGGAGCCACCGCGGCGCGCGGCGTGGTCGCCGCAGGCGCCGGCTCGACTGCGGCGCGCGAGGCAACGGGGGCCGCCGCTTCGCCGGGCGCGATCGGATCGGGCAAATCGTCTTCCACCGCGGCGACGACAACCACCTCGGCGATCTCACCGGGGGCCGGCGGCTCAGGCAGGTCGTCGTCCAGGGCCAGAACGGCAGCCGCCGTGTCCGGCGCGGCCGCCGGGCTCTCCGCGCGCGGAATCTTCACCGGCTGCTGGCAAACGGGGCAGCGCCCGGCCTTGCCGGCGCGATGATCGGGCACGACCAGCGGGTGGCCGTCAGGGCAACTGAAGCGGATGGGCATGCCTCGAGTTTAGCCGCCCCGCGGCCGTTTGGGCATGCTGCTGCGGCTCAGGGCGGCCAACCGCGCCCGCCGCGCCGCGTCACTCGCCCGAGAAGACACGTGTGCTTTCTTCCTTGGTAACCGGCGATTGCATATCGTCGGAGAGCACTCGCACTCGAATGCGCGCGTCGCCCTCGCCGATCGCATTGGCGCGGACCCGGAACGTCGTATCGGCCTTCGGCGCCAATTGCGGCAGCCCCTCGAAGACCACCTGCTGGCCGTTGACGCGATTGCGTACGGGCCCTTCGGCCGTGATCGGCTTGAGTTCGGCGGGCAAATCCACGACCAGGCGTACATTCGTGGCCGCCTTCGAACCCTGGTTGACCACGTGGATTTCGTAGGTCGTTTCTCCCCCCACCTCGATCGGATCGTCGACATCGACGACCTCGAACTGGAGCGCTGCGACGCCTTCGACCAGCACCGCCTGCACCGCTTCGTCGCGTAAACCCTGTCGCGCCGTGCCCGTCGCTCGAAGCGTATGCTCTCCCGGTTCGATCGGCCGCGCGGTCACGGTCACTTGCCCGGCGTCATGCGGCGGCAGCTCTTCGAGCAGCCAATGGACCGCACCGGTTTGCGGATCGAATTCGCCGTAGTTGTCCGCCTCGACGAACTCCAGGCCTTTGGGCAGATAGGTCACCAACTCAATTTGCTTGGCCGGCGCAGTCCCGGGATTCGAAACCGACACGGTATACACGGCCGGCTTGTCGAGATAGCGCCGCGAGGGACCCTCGAGCGCCAGCTTGAGCGCGGGGGACACGACATCGACTGACCAGGTCGATTCGGCCTGCAATTGGCCGTCACCTTGGGCAGTGACGACGTTGTCGATCCGACCGGGCTGGGCCGCGGTCAGCGTCAGTTGCATCTGCTTCGATTCGCCCGGTTTCAGCGATCCCACCTCGTACTCCAGCGCGTCGCCGGCCGGATGCCGCAGTCCCGGCGGCAGGTTGTTGACGAGCACTACCCCCGTCGCCGCGCCGGTGCCGGTGTTGGTCACCTTGATCGTGAGCGTGACTTGCGAATCGATCATCACTTCCTGGGGGCCGTCGATGTCGATCGCCAATTCCGGACGCGTCGCCACGGTCCGTACCGACGCCGAGGTCGTATAGCTCACCCGGGCCACGCTGCCCAATTCGCCTTCGCGTTCGGGCATGACCTCGACTTCGACGGTCGCTTCGGCGCCGGCGGAAAGATTCCCCAGGGCCCAAACCAGCCCGCCGGTCGACTCCTGGTCGGCGCGCGGATGCGTTTGGACCAGTCGCGTGCCCTCGGGCACTTCGTCCGTCAGCCGTACGTCTTCCACGGCCACGGTTCCGGTATTACGGACGACGATTTGCAGCTTGGTGGGTGCACCGACTTGGACTTCGGCCGGCGCGATTTTGTGCAAGGTGATCGTCGGAGATTGCGGCCCTTCGAGTTGCGTGTCGCCGGGCCTGCCCGTGGCGGCGACTGCGGCCGCAGGCGCTGTCGCTGCTCCGTAGGCACCCTGCGGATCGGCGGCAAAGGCATCTTCGGCCGGCTCTTCCGCCGGCGTCGGCTCGTTGACCGCGTCAAACTCCTCGGCCGGAGGAATTGCATCGGCGGGCTCTTCGGTTTGCGGAGTGGGTTCTAGCGCGAGCTCGCCGCCGGGCGCAGGTTCGAGCGTCGGCTGCCGCGCAGCATAGCGCCCCTGCGGCACGGCAAGCGGCGCCTGCTCCGAGGTGTCTGCGAGCGTCGGTTCGGACTCGGCGACTTCGGTTTGCGGCGCGGTGAATTCGGCCGGCTCGACTGGCGCAGCGGCCGCGGGCATGGCGGCCAGCGGTTGCGCGTCGGCGACCGGGGCAAAGGCGGCCGGCTGCTCGGCTTCGCTCGCCGGCATGTCCTGACCGTCGACCGCCACGAATTCACCCTCGACAGCCTCGGCCGGCTGCGCGGCGGTACCGTCGTCGAATGGGTTGGCGGCCAAACGCGTCGGCTCTTCCTCGCGCAAGGCGTCGAACACCTGCGGGGCCTCGCCGCCGGCAGCCTCGGTCACTTTCGCCTCGGCCACGTTGAACATGCGCTGGGCCTGGGTCACGCCCAGCACGCCGGCTGCCACGATGGCCAACAACAGTGAAAACCGAACAACGAAGCGCTTCATGCGTCGCCGACCCCGAGCGGTAATTGCGAGAATTGCGAGGAAGAGAAACTACAGCCGTCGGCGTAAGTACCAAAAACCGCGGGCGCACAGAAAGGCCAATCGACCTGCGCGGCCGGGCCGCTAGCGTTGCTAGCCGGCTGCCGATGCGGCGTCAGCGCTCGACCGGCCGGGGGTCGTCCGGTCCGTAGCGGCCGCGAAACCCTTCGATCGGGTACTTGAGCCGGTTCTTGACCATCTTGTCGCGCAGGGCGGTCGCGACGTCGAGCTCGAGCTCGTTCGCCATGGCCAGCACGTAGCAAAAAATGTCGGCCAGTTCTTCGCCCACGGCGGATTTGGCCGCGGGATTGGCCGCAACGGCCCGCGCTTCCTCGGGCGAGAGCCACTGGAAATGCTCCATCAGCTCGGCCGCCTCGACGGCCAAGGCCATCGACAGATTCTTGGGCGTATGAAACTGTCGCCAATTGCGCTCGGCCACGAACTCGGCCACTAACTGCCGCAGCGTCGCGATGGTCGTCGTCGGATCAGCCGGTTCGCTCATAGTTCATGCCGCCAGGAGATCTCCATCGAAGCCCGGCAACAACTTTTGCCGCGGCGGATCGACCGCGTCGCTCCATCTACGACGGTAACCCTCGGCCAGATGTATCATCACCTCGAGTGCCATCAAGTCGCCGCGGGTCATCACGTGGCGCGTGCTGCGGCTGCCCAGGCCGCGAATCAAATCTTCCAGCACTTGCAGATGGAGCTGCAAGGTTTGATCGGCAGAGATCCCCGCCGCGACGAACAGGCCGGCCAATTGCTTGATCTCGTGGACCAGATTCCCCGAACCCATGATGACGTACATCCGCAGCAATTCGCGGTAGTGGGCCACTAATTGAGCGGGGGGTTCGAAGCCGGCGCGTGCGGCCGCGGACGGATCACCTGCCGTGACCGGCGCGGACGCTTCTTCCTGGTCCGTCGCCGCCACGGGCATCGCGCTGCTGCGCAGCGCCTCGAGATCACCGATCAAGGCCCGTTGTTGCTCGAGCAGCCGCTCGACTTCCAGGTGTTCATGCTGCAGGCGTTGCCGTTCGGCTTGGGCCAGGCGGCGATGTTCACGCATCAACTGGCGCCGCTCGACAGCCCTGGCGAGCAGCCAGATCAGGTTTCGCACGGTGCCGCTGCGGACGCACAGGTAGCCGTCGGCGCCCGCTTCATAGCACAGGCTGGCCATGTCCGGGTCCTCGGCCGAACCGAGCACGATCACGGGCAACTCGCCCTCGGCCGCACGAAAACCCTCGAGCAGGTCCAGGGCATCGAAATCATCCGGTTCGTGACTGATCAGGACCGCGTCGAACACCTCCTCGCGCAGCCGGGCAAGTCCCTCAGTCCTGCCGCCGGATTCCTCGAGTTCGACGCGCGAGGCGCTGTCGCCGGCCAGGGCCTCGGCCAGCGCGCGCCCCGTCCGCTCGCGGCCGGCCAGATAGAGCACGCGCATCTGCGCCGGCAGGCTGCCCCAGGCGGCGTGCACTGCCGAATTCTTGGCCGATTGCGGTGTCGCCATGCCGTTCGCCGTTTCTGCTGAGCCCGCGGCACTTCGCCCCCCGAGCGAACGCTTGCTACCGCCTCGGGGCGGCCAGACGATACGTCGGTCGCAGCCTGAAGGTCAATTGCGCCCGCCGCGTGTACGGCGCCAGCAGCGGCAGCAGGCCGGCGAAAACGGCCTTGCTGGCCGCTTGCGCCGGCCTACAATTTCGGCTCCTTACGGATTCCCAGCAGCAAACCCACGACAGGAGACGCGGCGTGCGCGTGGCCTATCTCGATTGCGCCAGCGGTATCAGCGGCGACATGACGCTCGCCGCGCTGATCGATGCCGGCGCCGATCTTGCGGCCATCAACGCGGGCATCGCGTCGCTCGGCCTAGCTGGCTGCCGGATCGTCGCGCAGGAAGTCAAACGGCACGGGTTCCGCGCGACGCACATTACTGTCGAACATGAACCCGAGCACAAGCACCGTCACCTGCACCACATTGTCGACATGATCGACAAGAGCCAGGTACCGGCCGCGGCGCAACAGCTTGCCAAGCGGATCTTCACACGGCTGGGCGAGGCCGAGGCCAAGGTGCACGGTACCACGATTCAAAAAGTGCACTTCCACGAGGTCGGCGCGGTCGACTCGATCGCCGATATCGTCGGCGCGGCCATGGGCTGGACGCAGTTGGGCGTCGATCGAGTCGAATGTGCGCCGGTTCCGACGGGCACCGGCTTTATCGAAATCGCGCACGGTCGTTGCAGCGTGCCGGCCCCGGCCACGGCCGAGTTGCTTCAAGGCGTGCCGTTGGCACCCTCGAGCGTCGACGGCGAGCTGACCACACCGACCGGTGCCGCGATCGTCGCGACGCTCGCCGCCGCGTTCGGCCCGCTGCCGGCCATGCGCGTGGAAAAGATCGGCTATGGCGCCGGCACGAAAGATTTCGCCGAGCAGGCCAACATCTTGCGACTGCTGATCGGCGAAGCGGCCGGCGATGCCGTGGCCGACCCGTCGGGTACGACGGATCAGATCGTCGTCCTCCAGACCAATCTCGACGATATCAGCGGCGAGATGATCGGTTGGTGCATCGCCCGGCTCTGGGAAGCAGGTGCACTGGACGTCTACACCACGGCGATCCAAATGAAGAAACACCGGCCCGGCACGACGCTCACCGTGCTCTGCCCGGCGGCCCAGGTCGAAGCCATCGAGGCCATCCTGTTCGCCGAGACGGGCACCTTGGGCATTCGCCGCTGGACGGCCAGCCGGCGCAAGCTGGTCCGCAGCGCGCACGAGGTCGAGACCCCCTGGGGCAAGGTCGCCGGAAAGTTGGCCTGGATCGGCCAACAGGCGTCGTTTTCGCCTGAGTTCGACGCGGCCGCTGCGCTGGCGGCGCGGCACAGCGTCGCGCTGCGCGACGTATACGCCGCTGCGCAACAGGCCTTTGCGGCGGCTCCCCCACCCCCGCGCCCCTGATATCGACAGTCGGCAGACAACGATTGGCCCCAGTTCCAAGGAAGGACGTGGCCCGATGCTTTTCGCTGAGCTTTCCGGCGGTACGGCCCTGTGTTTGATGGGCTTGCTGATGGTGGTCGGCGTGCTGCTCATGCGCACTTCGCGCCAACTGCGCCGCGGGGCGACCGCGGCCGCATCGAAGGGCGCGTCCTTGCCCCGCCTGGTCCCGGGCGAGGCGACGCTGCCTGCCGATGCGCCGAAACAATTGACTCGCTGGGAAGTCTCCCTGCACGAGGTGGCCCGGGAACATACGGCCCGGCTCGACTCGAAGATCGTCGCGCTGCAACAACTGGTGATCACCGCGCAACAGGAAAGCGCGCGGTTGGAGCGCTTGCTTGCAGACGTCACGCGCGCCGATCTCTCGCGCCGCAGCGACGAGGCCGCCAGCGCAATCGCCGGACCTCATCTGACCCGCAACACGGCGCCCCCGCGAGTGGCGACGGCCGTCACGCAGGCAGCGGCCATTCAAGGCACAGCCGACTCACGCTATGACGCCATCGTCGAATTGGACAGACAGGGCGTCGATCGTGCGGCCATTGCCCGCCGCACGGGCCTGCCGATCGGCGAAGTCGACCTGGTACTCGACCTGCGACGACCGCAATAGGCGCGAATCTCGGGTCTCGCATCCGACTATCAGCGGCGCCGCTTGAGCTGTTTGACTACGGCCGGCCAATGTTGCTCGTAGAGCCGCATGTCGAGCGGCTCGGCGACCATCACCGTCCGCCGGCTACCGTCACGCAAATCTTCGGTGCCCGAGATAACCACCGGGACAAGAACCTGGTAGCGCTGGCGATCGGCCACGGTGTCGCTGGGAAAACCGCGTAGCGCGACGATTACGTCGTCTTTTTTTGTTTTCGTGCTGGTCCATGGTCCCTGTAACAAGACCAGCATCGTGCGATCGTCGATGACCTGCACGATTGTCACCCAGGGATCGGGCAGCCGCCCCTTGTCGCCGACGCGCGGCGTCTCGGGCATCTCCGGAGAATAGGGCCCGCGCGGCTTCAAGTGTTCGCGTAACTCTTGCTGCGCCGCATCGAGCCTCTCGACCCAACCGGGCGGCTGCTCCTGCTTAAGCCGTGCGGCTTCGCGTTTCAGCTCGGCGACCCGCTGCTGGCGAGCCGTTTCGCCCTCGGCGATGAACTCGAAAACGTCAGCCGGGATCTCGGCTGCGCCCTGGCCGAAGGCCGGCGCACACGTGGCGAGCAAGGTGCTCACCCAACAACACCGCGCGAACCCGCTACCTAGCTGCCCCGCTCCCATGCAAGCACCCTGGCCGTGGCCCCTGGAACGAACATGCGACAATTCGACCAGTCAATATGGTCCACGGTTTCGCGCCAAGCAAATCACTTGCGACCAATCGGGGCCGCTACTATTCTGAAATCCGCGTTGATTGCCGTCTCTTTTCCCCGCCGAGACCTGCTCGTGAACGGATCGACCGGACTCGTAAGTCGATCGCTGCTGCTGTAGTTCACGGGTTTGCATTCGCTGTCTCGAGATCGTTCGTGCACCGGGCCCTGGCGTTTTTTCTGGGCCGCGACGAACACCCTAGGGGAATCAATCCATATGAAATCTGTCCGCTGTCTGTTGGTCTTGGCGATGTTGTGCGGTGCAGCGAGCGCCCGCGCTCAATCGGTGGCGCGGCAATGGGACGAACTGTTGCTCGATGCAATTCGCCACGATACGCCACGCCCGACGGTGCATGCCCGCAACTTGTTTCACACCTCGGCCGCGATGTACGACGCCTGGGCCGCATTCGATACGACGGCGACCGGCTACCTGACGCACGACCACTACGCGGCGCCCGATATCGAAGCCGCGCGGCAAGAAGCCATCAGCTTTGCCGCGTACCGGCTGCTTTCCGAGCGGTTTGCCGCTTCGCCCGGCGCAGCGACGATCTTGCCGTCGTTCGATGCCGAAATGGATACCCTGGGCTATGACCGCACCTTCACTTCGACGGTCGGCAACTCGCCCGCCGCGATCGGCAATCGCATCGCGCAGCAGTTTATCCAATATGGTTTGACCGACGGTTCGAACGAGGCGGGCAACTACGCCGACACGAGCGGCTACACTCCCGTCAATCCGCCGCTGGTCGTCAGCTCGCCCGGCACGACGATGAACGACCCGAACCGCTGGCAGCCGCTAACGATCGGGCCCACCACGCAAAAGGCGCTGACACCTCACTGGGGCGACGTGCAGGGCTTCGGCCTGCCTGCGGCCCCGCCCGGCGGAGTGCACATCGACGCGGGCAGCCCGCCACAACTGGGCGGCGCCGGCGATGCCCTATTCAAGCAGTCGGCACTCGAATTGATCCGTTACAGCAGTTGGCTCGATCCGGCCGATCCGACGACGATCGACATCTCGCCCGGTGCCATGTTCAACAACACCCTGGGCACGAACGACGGCACCGGCCACGCGTTCAACCCGGCGACCGGCCTGCCCTACGGCTCGAACGTGGTGAATCGCGGTGACTATGGCCGTGTGTTGGCCGAATTCTGGGCCGACGGCCCGAAATCGGAGACTCCGCCTGGTCATTGGAACACGATCTTCAACGACGTCTCCGACAACCCGCTGTTGTCGAAGCAGATCGGCGGAACTGGACCCGTTGTGAGCGACCTGGAATGGGACGTGAAAGGCTACTTTGCGCTCAACGGCGCCGTGCACAACGCGGCCATCGTGGCCTGGGACAACAAATTCTACGACGACTACACGCGGCCGATCTCGATGATTCGCTACATGGGCGGCCTCGGCCAGTCGACTGATGCGGGCGATCCCTCGTACAACCCCAACGGCTTGCCGCTCGAGCCCGGCCTGGTCGAAATCATTACCGCCGCATCCACGGCTCCTGGCCAAAGGCACGAGGCGCTGGCAGGCCACGAAGGTGAAATCGCGATCCGTGCCTGGCTGGGCCACCCGGCGGTTCCGACCGACACGGGCGGCGTCGGCTGGATGCTGGCCACCGAGTGGTTGCCGTATCAATTGGCGAACTTCGTCACGCCGGCGTTCCCCGGCTATACGTCGGGGCATAGCACGTTCAGCCGCGCCTCGGCCGAGGTGTTGGCCGCCTACACCGGCAGTGAATTCTTTCCAGGCGGCATCGGAGAGTTTTCGTTCCCGGCGAACACCTATCTGAAGTTCGAAGGCGGCCCCAGCGCCGACCTGACCTTGCAGTGGGCCACCTATTTCGACGCTTCCGACCAGGCCGGCCTGTCGCGATTGTTCGGCGGAATCCACGTCGCGGCCGACGATTTCGACGGCCGGATCACCGGCTCGCTCATCGGACAGAACGCCTACGCCTTGGCCGAGAACTATTTCGTCGGCGTGCCTGAGCCTTCGACCTGGGTGCTGACGCTCACCGGGCTGCTCGCCCTGGCGGGTTCCCGGCTCCGCGCGCGGCGCCGTCGAGTCGTGGCGTGACAACCGGGCCGAATTCGTCCGGCGCAGAAAACGACCAAACCTGCGGCCCGGTGTGCGATTACCCTGCCCGGCCGAGGCGATTCGGCTAAGCCGCGCCGGGCGGGGGAGATCCGTTCGTTGGCGCCATGCAGGCGATGTGCTCGGCCAAATCGGCGATCGTCGGAAAGTCCCAGGCCAGGGTCGGCGGCAGCGAGCGGCCGATCCATTTGCCCAAGTCGCCGGCCAGGATCACCGCTTCGGCCGAGCTCAATCCGTAATCCGTAAACGGCTTGTCGACGTCGACCGCCGCGGCGTCGACGGCCAACAGGGCCGCAAGTTGATCGACGAGCCAGGCGCGCAATTCCTCGGCGCTGCGCTCCTTCCGGGACGCTGCCCCGTTCGTCGTACCTGGAATCTGCTCGCGGCTCATGCGGATCGCTCGTTTCGCTCGCTGGTGCCGATTTACGACGGGACAACCGCCAGCGCTTCGAAATCGGGCTCTTCCAGTTGGCCGAGGCCCAGGTCGTAAATCTTCCGCCGCTGCATGACGCCTATCGCCTGGCGGCCGAAGATCAGCGCGGTCATCAAGGCGCTCGTATCCTTGCCGCGGAAGTGGCGCACGGCGCGCCGCGGCACGAGGGCATATTCCTCGCCGAGGGCCTCGTACGAATCGAGCAGCCGCTGCCAGATCGCAGCCGAACGGGCTCCCGTCACGACCATTTCCCGCTCGACCGGCAGGTGCTCGGCCAGGCTCGCGATGCGCTCGAGCAAGGGCTGCGGCGCATAGAGCTTGTTCAGCAGCCATTGCGTCCCGCGGCGGAGCTGCTCGAGGCTCATCTGCTTGGGGACGACATTCGTCGAGAACGACCCCAATTCGGCGTAGTCCCCGCGCAACCGGCCCTCGTCGCGCATCCTTCGTTCCAGCGGGGTGCCCTCGGGAGCGTGCAGCATGTTGACGTTAACCATCGGGAACCCGGCGGCCTGCACGAAATCGTACAACACACGAAACGTAGCCGGCGTGTCGCTGTCGAATCCGGTGATGATGCCGCCGTTGACCATGATGCCGTTTTTGTGCAGCGTCTGCACGTCGGCAACCATGTTCTGGCGGACGTTTTGGTTCTTTTTCACCTCGCGCAAGGCGTCGGCCGTCGGCGTTTCCAACCCTACGAAGGCCTGCTTCAACCCAGCCCACGAGCACAGTTCGAGCAATTGCTCGTCGCGCACCACGTCGATCGACAACTGGGTCGCGAAATAGGTCCGCTCGGGCTGGCGGCGGTTCCAGTTCCCGACGGCCTGCATGATGTCGGCCGCCCGCTTGCGCGCGGCGGTGAAATTATCGTCCGACAGAAACACACTGCGATATCCGGCCGCGTACAAGCGTTCGAGCTCGGTCACGACGCGTTGGGGCGATTTGTGCCGTTGTTTCCGTCCGAGGTAGACGATCACATCGCAAAACTCGCAACTGAACGGACAACCGCGGCTCGTCTGGACGACCCCCACCCAGTATGCGTCTGGCTTGAGGGCCTCGATCTTCGGTAGCGGCGACTGTTCCAGTTCGGCGGCCGCCGACGCGGCGTATTGCGTCTGCCAGGCGCCGCGGCGAAAGTCGTCGAGAAACTGCGGCCAGGTTTCTTCAGCCTCACCGGTGAACAAGATGTCGCAATGCGGCCGCACGGTTGCGCTGGAGAGCGTCGCATAGGGACCGCCGATGGCCACCAGCAAGCCGCGCTTCCGGAAATCGTCGGCAATCTCGAACATCCGCCGGCTTTGCGAGATGTAGCCGGTGATCCCGACCAGGTCCCAGTGGCCTTCGCGCGGGACGTCTTCGACTTGCTCGTCGACGAGCGTCAATTCGATGTCGCTTGGTGTCAGCGCCGCCAAGGTCGGCAGCGCCAGATTCGGCATATAGCCGGAAACGCCCGTCTCCTGAACGACTTCGGAGAACCCGAAGAAAGTTTCTTCTTGGGCCGGGTTGACGAGCAAGATGCGCACGCAGCGAGCCCCCCACAGGCTTGTCCGCGATCCGTCGGATTCACCGCCGAGATTGGCCCGGCGCGTAAAGCTTTAAGGTACCCTCGCTAAACTGGCGTCGGCAAGCGTTTCGCTGGATTTTGCCGCTCGAAGTCTTGGGGATCGTTCCCGGTTCGATCAATACGACCGCCCAAGCCCGCATTTGATGCTCCTCGCTAACCACCCGGCGAATGACCGCGTCGATCTCTGGCAGCAGGACCTCGGGGGTCCCGGCCCGCAGTTCCTGAACAATCACCAATTGTTCGGTTTCCCCCTCGACGGCGAACGCAGCGCAGCAGCCTGGCCGGCACGCATCGTGGCTTTGCTCGACGCTCAATTCGATGTCGTGCGGATAGTGGTTCCGACCCTCGGTGATGATCAAATCCTTCATCCGCCCGGTGATGTACAAGGCACCCGCGCGAATGAATCCCACGTCGCCTGTCCGTAAATGCGGGGTGCCCTCTTCCGCGACGACCTGAGCTCGAAATGTCTCGTCACTTGCCCGGGGCTGCTGCCAATACCCGCCGGCGACATGCGGCCCCGACAGCCAGATTTCGCCGATCGCGTCGGTGGCGGCGCGCCGTAGCGTTTCCGGATCGACGATCGCAACGCGGCTCGGCCCCGTCGGCAGCGGGCAACCGACCAGGCGGCGCACCTCGCCGGGACCACTTTGGTGCGGCAGCACTGCGCCGCGCCGCAAAGGTTCGGCCGCAAAGTCTTCGATCACCGGCGGCCGTAAGTATTCGCCGCCCGCCACGAACAGTGTCGCCTCGGCCAGCCCATACACGGGAAACAAGGCTTCGCGGCGAAACCCATACGGCGCGAAGGTCTCGGTAAATCGTTCGAGCGTTTCCGCGCGAATGGGCTCCGCGCCGTTGTAGGCCACGGTCCAAGGGCTCAGGTCGAGCCCTCGTCGTTCGTCGGGCGTGGTCTTGCGCACGCACAGATCGTAGGCAAAGTTTGGCGCTCCGCCCGCTGTTCCTTGATAGCGCGAAAGCGCTTGCAGCCAGCGCACCGGGCGAACCAGGAACATCTCCGGCGACATGAACACGCAAGGGAACCCGGTGTAGCACGGCTGCAAGATGCCGCCGATCAGGCCCATGTCGTGGAACAGCGGCAGCCAGCTGACCATGCACGAAGTCGTGTCGAAGCGCATCGCCTGCCGCACCATCTCTTCGTTGGCGAGCAGGTTGGCATGCGTCACGACGACCCCTTTGGGCTCCGATGTCGAGCCCGAGGTGTACTGCAGCAAGGCCGGTGCATCGCCGGGCGTTTGCGCGTCGCTCCACGCCCCGGCGTCTTCGATGCTGCCTTCTTCGACCGGCAGCCAGGCCACGGCATCCAGTTCGTCGAGGTGCGGGGCCAGCGCGCCGGCCATGGCCTGAATCGAATGCGTGGTCAGGAGCACGCGCGGCGCCGCGTCGCGAATGATCTGTCCCAGCCGGTGCAAGTCCCGTTCGAAGAATCGCTCGTGTGGACGCGGCGGAAACACCGGCACCGCGATGACGCCGGCATACAAGCAGCCGAAAAACGCTTCGATGAATTCCAGGCCCGAGGGGAATAACAGCAGCGCCCGTTCACCCAGGGCAGCCGCTGATCTCAGGCGGACGGCGATGGCACGGGCCCGGGCGTCGAGTTCGCCATAGCTCAAGTGTCGCTCGTCGGCCTCGCCATCGGCCAGGAACGTGTAGGCGCGGCGAGCGGGCGACTCGTGCGCTCGCCGGCGCAGCACGTCGGCCAGGTTGCGGCAAGGCGGCAGCGATTCGTCAGCCATCGCACGGTTCACGGGTGAGTGTCCCCCGCCCAGGTGCAAACCTTGGCCGGCCGTTGCTCCAGGGCGATTTTGCCCGGGAGCAACCTTTCGCTGCTTCGCGTGGCAGCCATCCGGCAGCCTCGTTCGTGGCGCAGCACAGCCCGACCAGCGTCGCCCATTTCAGCAAAGATAAGAGGTGAACAGCATCGCGACAATTGGCCGCCTCGAGTCGCACGATCGTTGTCGCCCGGCGCAGGCGTCGGCGCATTTCGATCCGGTCGCCCCGCCCACGCGGACCTGGACGTTTAGCGAGCGTGATGCGTCACGCAGGAACGGACCAGTTGCGTCAGCACCCGGCGGTCCTCGTCCGTAGCGGCACCGGCGCCGCAGACATAGCAACGGCGCCCGCGTTTCGTGCAGCGAGCGATCCGCAAGATCGTCTTTTGAGTGCCGGGTAGATAGATCTCGACTTCGTCGCCCGGGAAGAGTTGCTTGTGGCACAGCAGCGACAGGCCGCCGGTCGACAAGTCACAGGTGATTACCGACCAATACACGGCACCGACTCGCAACACGGCGTATTGGCGGTAGAACACGCGGCGAAACTGGCGGGCATCCGTGGCACAGGTGTTCGCCGGCCCTCGCACCTGCAAATAGTCGGACCACTCGTGAGGCAACTCGACGAGACACGCATTGGCCAGGACTTCTTGTTCGTCGGCCCCCAGCATGCGATCGTCGTCCGCCAGGGCTGGTCGCGTGTCGATTGCAGAATTGGCTGCCGATAAGTCAATCACGGGAGCGTCTCGCCGGGGCTCAAGTCGCTTGGCGCACGATGTGCAACCAGCAGCGGACGTAATCGGGGTCGAACAAGCTGCCTGCGTTCTGCAACAGGTGGGCCGCGGCGGTCGACTTGCTCAAGCGCGGCCGATACGCGCGCGTGCACGTCATCGCGTCGAACACGTCGGCGATCATACAGATCTTCGCATAGGTATGGATCTCGCCCGCGTCGATGCCGACTGGGTAGCCTGAGCCATCGAGGCGTTCGTGATGCTGATAGACCATCATCAGCGCGCCCCAATCGCTGAGCACGCCGCGCAGCTCCTCGAAACCCATGATCGTGTGCTTGCGGATCGAGTGCTCTTCGGCCGGCGTCAGCGGCGTCGTCTTGCGAAGCACGTGTGCGGCCACGCGCCGTTTGCCGATGTCGTGCAGCATGGCGCCCGTCGTGATCTGCTCCAGTTCGGCCGCGTCGCGGATGCCTAGCTCGACGGCCAGCAGCGTGGCATAGGTGGCCACGTTGACCATGTGCGTATACGTGTAGTAGTCGTGGCGCAGCAGGTTGAAGACGCGCGCCGGCATGACCTTGGCGTTGCCCAGCAACCGGGCCAGGCGCTGACTGAGCTGCGTGGCGGTGTCGACGATTTCCTGGGTGCTGACCCGTTGCAGCGCCTGGCTCAACAGCGGTGCGGCCGTGTCTTGAAGAATGGCCAGTCGATCGAGGGTGGGTACATCTTCGTCGGCCAGCGCGTCGTCAAGTGACGCGCTCAACAGCGATTGGAATTGATCCAGCGCCGTGGCGCGGATGAACAGCGACCGCACGCCGCGCGCCTCGAGCGAGGCCACATCCTCGCGCGTCAGCTCGACTTGCCGGGCGCGGAACAAGACGGGACGCCGGACCGCTTCTTCGAACAGGTACAGGTCGAACGTCAACTGCCTGGCAGTAAACAGGCTGGCCAAGGCGATCGGGACGAATTCGTCCGTCGCCGGTTCGCGTCGATTGCGCGCGATCGTTGCTGTCGCACCTGCGCCAGTCATCCATCCTGCCCCTGCTGCTGAGATTGCGAAAACCTAAGCCGCGATTTGCACGTGGTCAAAAACCGCTCACCACCGCCGCGGGGGCAGCTACCGGATTTGGCGCGCATGGCGCCTTTGCGGGCCGACTGGTTCGCGTGCGCATGGCGCTCTGCAGTTGCTGATGACAGGGCGCGTGTTTAGAGCCGGCCTCTTGCGGCGCGCAGCGCGGCTTGCCGCTCAGGGTGAGCAACCGGCCCGGGGCGACCTACGAATGCCGTAGCGACGACCGGTGCTTGGCCCAGTCGATCTTAAGTTTGCGCATGCGGGCACGCAGTGTATGAGGGTTGATGCCCAACAGTTTCGCCGCCCCGGCTGGCCCTTCGATGCGGCCGCCCGTTTTGGCCAGGGCAGCCTCGATGTGACGCGCCATGGCCTCGTCGAGCGTCGGAAATGTCTCGGAGGACGCGCTGGCCACCCGCGCCGCGGCGTCGAGGAAAATGCTGCCGTCAGGGCGACTGGGTACGGCGGCAGGCGCGTTGCCTAGCGCCTTGGCGATTTCGAGTCGATGCCCTTCACCCAAGATGGCCGCACGCTCGATCACCGCCGCCAGCTCGCGAACATTGCCTGGCCAGTTATAGGTCACCAACTGATTCAGGTCGGCCGTCGAAGGCAGGCAAGGCGGGAAGCCCAATTTGCGGGCGGACTTGAGCGCGAAATGTGCGGCCATCTCGGGGATGTCCTCGAGTCGGTCGCGCAGCGGGGGCAAATGAATCGGGAAGACGGCCAGGCGGTACCAGAGGTCCTGGCGAAAAGCGCCATCCGTCACCATCGCCTCGAGGTGGCGGTGAGTCGCGGCTACGATGCGGACGTCGACGTGCATCGCCTGCTCGCCACCGACACGCTCGAAGGAACCATCTTGCAGGACCCTCAGCAGCCGCACCTGGACGGCCGGCGGCAGCTCGCCGCATTCGTCGAGGAACAAGGTGCCGCCGTCGGCGCGTTCGAACCAGCCTTTGCGCAATCCGCTGGCGCCGGTAAAGCTGCCGCGCTCGTGGCCGAACAGCTCGCTGTCGACCAGCTCCGGGGGAATGGCGCCGCAGTTAACTCGTAAGAAGGGACCATCGGCGCGGCGCGACCGCTGGTGAATCGCCCGGGCCACAACCTCTTTGCCCGACCCGGTTTCGCCCAAGATCAGCACAGGCACATCGGTCCGCGCGACCTGCTCGATACGTTCCATGACGGGGCGCAAGCCCGACTCGGCGCCGACGATGGCTTCGTTGAGGTCGGTGCGGCCGAGGCGTGCGAGCAAGGCCTGTCGATCGGCCTCAGCAGCTTCGCGATCGCGGCGCAGCTCGCGAATCCGTCGTTCGTTCGCCAGCCAGATCGAAAACGGCTCGAGGAGCAGCGCGACCAGGTCGCTGTGGCGCTTGCTGAATTTGCGCGGCGCCGTGGCAACACACACGAGCACTCCGAGCGCTCCCGAGGCGTCGTTCAAGGGACCAGCAAGCACGTCGCCGCGCAAGCCGCCGGCCAGGAGCGTCGCCAGCGTGTCCGCACCTTCGGCGCCCGAGTGCAGCACTTCGCCGCGTTGGCACCAATCAAGCAGCCCTTCCAGTTGCGCGGGTGCGAGCAAGTCGGCCGAACGCTCAGGCACCGCGTGCCGGCTGGCCAGTCCCGTGACGACGGTTTCGAGAATCGAGCGTTCGACGTCGAGCCGGCGCACCGCAAGCACGTCGAGCGGCAATTGGCGAAACAACTCGGGCGCGGCAATCGTCACCGCCTCGCCCGATTCGGCGTGCCGCGACGCCTCGCGCCAGACGTCTAAGAGCAGGTTGGCGAACCGGTCCATCGCAGACGGTAACCCGTGATTAGTAATGGAACCGTGATATTATATTGAACCAGCCCGTAATTGAACACGGAAAATCCGTTAAATGTGCTGGTCTCGGACGCATGGGGCAGGCTTCACGGGCGTTTTTCCGAGTTTTCAGCGGGTCGGTCCGATTGGCACGCCTGTTGCGATGAGTCGCCCGCATGATCGCTTCTGGCGCTCCAGCTCAGATGAATGAACCTGCCGCGAGCAGAACGGCCGAGGGCTCGGGCCGCGCGCGGGACGGTCTCTGCAGTTGGCGATGTTGCGAGGCGGTCGCGCGGTAAGGAAGCCGCCCTCGACCGCCTGACATGACCGACTTCCTGCCGCTCGATTCTCCATCGTCGTCGCATCGCGCTGAGATGCGCGACGCCTCCCATTCCCAAACTGCCACTCCCCGTTTGCCCGGAAGGAAACCGCGATGCGATTCACGTCGAATGCCGCCGTCCACCTCGCTGCTTGCCTGGCCATCGTGGCGTTGTCGTTGACAGGCTGTAACAACAGCGCCGCCGGGAATTCCGGCGCCAGCGCACCCGCCAGATCGGGCAAGTCGTTCGAGTTGCTCAACGTCTCGTACGATCCGACGCGTGAGCTGTGGAAACAGCTCAATGAGCAATTCATTGCTCAATACAAGCAGCAGACTGGCCACGACGTGACCATCAAGCAATCGCACGGCGGCTCGTCGAGCCAGGCCCGGGCGGTGATCGATGGCCTCGAGGCCGACGTCGTGACGCTGGCGATGGTGACCGACACCGAGGCCGTGCAAAAGTCCGGGCTGATTGCCGCCGACTGGAGCACGCGTCTGCCCAACGGCTCGCTGCCCTACAGTTCGACGATTGTGTTCGTCGTCCGCAAGGACAACCCCAAGGGAGTCAAGGACTGGAACGACCTGATCAAGCCCGACGTCCAGGTGATCACGCCCAACCCAAAGACCTCGGGCAACGGAAAGCTGAGCTTCCTGGGCGCCTGGGGCTCGGTCCGCCTGCGCGGCGGCTCGGACGAAGACGCCTTGAAACTCGTCACCGAGCTGTACAAGCACGTGCCGGTCCTCGATTCGGGTGCCCGGGCCGCGACGACGACCTTCGCCCAGAAGAACATCGGCGACGTGCATCTGACCTGGGAAAACGAGGCTCATCTCGAGGTCCACGAATCGAACGGTGCGTTGGAGATCGTCTATCCGCCGATCAGCATTCTGGCCGAGCCGCGCGTGGCCTGGGTCGACAAGAATGTCGAGCACAAAGGCACCGCGGAAGTCGCCAAGGCTTACCTCGAATTCCTCTACACGGAGGACGCCCAGCGCACGATCGGCCGCAATTTCTACCGCCCCTCGAAGGCGGAGATCCTGGCCGAGTTTCGCGAGCAGTTCCCCACGCTGCAGATGTTCTCGATCAAGGAGCTGGCCAGCGATTGGGCCGAGGCCGACAAGCGATTCTTCGCCGAAGGCGCCGTGTTCGACAGCATCTATACGAAGCCATAACCACCCGCATTTGCCGCCCACCATGCAAGGACATATCCCCATGATCGCTACCGCCAAACCTAATACAGAACGCTACGAAGACCTGATCGCCGAGCTGACGATCGCCGCTTACGACGTCACGCTCAAGTATCACACCGGCAAGGCGTCGCTGTTCGAAAGCGAAGACAGCTTCATCGACGCCGAGCTGGCGCTCTGGGCGGCCCTGCGCCGCGTGTTGGACAACTGGATGTTCAGCGAGCCTGCCGCGGCGGCGTCGAACAAGCGTCAACCGGTCGTGACCTCACTGGGGGTGAGCTTTGCCCGCCCGGGCACGGCCGCCTGATTGAAACGAAGTTCGAACGGACTTCCACCACGAAACCCCTACTGCCATGAAACGCTTGGTCCTCCCCGGATTCCGCCTCAGCCTGAGCTACACGGTGCTCTACCTGGCCGTGCTCGTGCTGATCCCGTTGGCGGCGTGCCTGCTGAGAGCAGCGTCGCTCACCTGGGACCAGTTCGTCGCGGCGGTGTGGACCCAGCGTGCCCAGGCGGCCTACGCCTTCACGCTCGGAGCCGCACTCACGGCCGGGCTGATCAGCGTGGCGCTCGGGCTGCTCGTGGCCTGGGTGCTGGTGCGCTACGAGTTCCCGCTCAAGCGGATCGTCGATTCGCTGGTCGACCTGCCGTTCGCCCTGCCGACGGCCGTGGCCGGCCTCGTCTATTCGAGCCTGTACGTGCAGAACGGTTGGCTGGGCCAGTACCTGGTGCCGCTCGGCATCCACGGGGCCTATTCACGGCTGGCGGTCGTGCTCGTGCTGGTCTTTCTCGGCTTCCCGTTCGTCGTGCGCACGGTGCAACCGGTGCTCGCCGCGCTCGAAGCCGACGTGGAAGAAGCCGCGCACCTGCTCGGCGCCAACCGGCGGCAGACGTTTTCACGGGTCATCTTCCCGGCGATTCTGCCGGCGTCGATCACCGGCTTTGCCTTGGCCTTTGCCCGGGCGCTCGGCGAGTACGGCTCGGTGGTGTTCGTCTCGGGCAACATGCCGTTCAAGACCGAGATCGCGCCGGTGCTGATCGTGGCACGGCTCGAAGAGTTTGCCTATCGCGAGGCCACGGCCATCGCGGTCGTGCTGCTGGCGATGTCGTTCGCGATGTTGCTGGCCATCAACGCCCTCCAGCGCTGGAGCTTGCGCCATGCTGCCTGATTCCGCGATCGTCGCGGCGCCGGCCCCGCGTCTGCAGCCGCGTCAAGATCCGCTGATCGTGCGTGTGATCCTAATCGGTCTCACGCTGGGAGTGATCGGCTTGCTGGTCGTGGTGCCGATCGTCCAGGTGTTCTACCAGGCCTTGCGGCCAGGCTGGGCCGCCTACTGGCAGGCGCTTACGGCCGATGCCGACACGCGGCACGCCATCGGGCTGACCCTCACGGTGGCGCCCGTCGCCGTGTTCGCCAACGTCGTGTTCGGCGTCGCGGCCGCCTGGCTGCTGGCCCGGTTTCGATTTCCGGGACGGACCCTGCTGGTGTCGCTGATCGACCTGCCATTCTCGGTCTCGCCCGTCGTGGCCGGACTGATGCTCGTGCTGCTGTTCGGCTTACAGGGCTATCTCGGGCCGTGGCTGCGCGAACACGATGTGAAGGTGATCTTCGCCGTGCCGGGACTGATTCTCGCCACCTCGTTCGTCACGTTGCCGTTCGTGGCCCGCGAGCTGCTGCCGGTGATGGAGGCGATCGGCGCCGAAGAGGAAGTGGCCGCGGTCAGCCTGGGGGCGCGCGGCTGGCAGGTCTTCTGGCGGGTCACGCTGCCCAACGTCAAGTGGGGCCTGCTCTACGGCGTGATCCTCTGCAATGCCCGCGCGATGGGCGAGTTCGGCGCAGTGTATGTCGTCTCCGGTCACATTGCCGGTCAGACCGACACGATGCCGCTGCGCGTCGAAAAACTGTTTCAGGAATATCACACGCCGGCGTCCTTTGCCGTCGCGTCGGTGTTGACCTCGCTGGCCCTGGTGACGTTGTTCATCAAGGTCGCGCTGGAACGCAAGACGCGGTCGGACGTGGCCGCCGCACAGTCCATGAGGTCCTCTGAGGAGACAACTCCATGAGCATCTCGGTGCAAAACGTCGGCAAACGCTTCGGCGAGTTTGCCGCGCTCGATCGCGTCTCGCTCGAAGTGCCGCAGGGATCGCTGGTCGCGCTCCTGGGCCCGTCGGGCTCGGGCAAGACCACGCTGCTGCGCATCATCGCCGGCCTGGAAGAGCCCGACAGCGGCAGCGTCCACTACCAGGGCGCCGATGTGACCAACCTGCGGGCCCGCGAGCGCAACGTGGGCTTCGTATTTCAGCATTACGCCCTGTTTCGACACATGACGGTGTTCGAGAACATTGCGTTTGGCTTGCGAGTGCGTCATGTGGCCCGAGCCGAGGTCCGCCGCCGCGTCGACGAGCTGCTGCAATTGGTGCGGCTCGACGGATTGGACAAGCGCTATCCGGCGCAGCTTTCCGGCGGTCAACGGCAGCGCGTGGCCTTGGCTCGGGCCCTGGCCATCCAGCCCCGGGTGTTGCTGCTCGACGAACCTTTCGGCGCGCTCGATGCCAAGGTTCGTCAAGAGCTGCGAACCTGGCTGCGGCGGCTGCACGACGAGATTCATATGACCAGCGTGTTCGTGACCCACGACCAGGACGAGGCCTTCGAGGTCGCCGACAAAGTCGTCGTCATGAACCACGGCCGCGTTGAGCAGGCCGGCTCGCCCACCGAGGTGTTCGATCACCCGGCGAACCCGTTCGTGATGGACTTCCTGGGCAACGTGAACGTGTTCCACGGCCGCGTGGCCGAGGGGCAAGCCGTGATGGGCGGCATGGTGCTCGACTTCCCCGACTATCCGCACGCCGAGCCGCGGGCGGCGCACGTCTACGTGCGGCCGCACGAGCTCGACATCGAGCGCGAGCGCAATGGCCGCCCTGGCCTGCCGGCCGCGATCGAGCGAATCACGCCGGCGGGCAGCGTCACGCGAGTCCGCCTGCGCAGCCAGGAATTCGGCTTTGGAATCCACGTCGACATGCCGCCCGACCGGTTTGCCGAGCTGGCGTTGCGCGACGGCGAGCAGGTGTTCGTCGTGCCGCGGCGCGTGCGTGTTTTCGTCCCACAGGCCGAACAGACGCCGGAGTACGTGATTTGAGCCATTCAGGAGCGTCCGTCATGAACTCACTCGATCCACTGCAATCTGTGAACCCGGCCCCTGCCCGGCGGCGCGATGCACTGACCGAAGAAGCCCTCGGCTATCTGGTCGAGGCGCTGGCCGGCCTGCGCTTTGGCGATATCCGCCTGACCGTGCAGGACGGCGTGGTCGTACAAATCGAACGCACCGAGCGTCGCCGCCCTCAGCGACCGAGTCGCTGACCAGGTACGAATCGCGCACCCGAACACTGCCGAACCGTTGGCCTCGAAGCCACAATCCGTCCTTCCTACTGTTGACCTGCACCGCTGACCGGACTCACCGGAGGCACGCGAACGACTCACGAGGAGTCACGCATGCCTGCCGAAACCCGGTCGTCTGAATGGGCCCGTCCTGCAACGACGTCGCGCGCCGTCGCCGTGCAGCGATTGAGCCCGCGCGCTACGGGCGATCTTGGCCTGAACTCTTGCGCGCCCGCGGTCCCCGATTTCACCGACGGCACTGCGTGTACCAGGTCGCAGCCGCCGCTTGGGGTCGAGCGCGCTGCGCGCCCGGAACCGTACTGATCTGTCCCAGCCATGCGCGGGATCGGCCCGCGTCCCCATCAGAATATGAAGGAGTTGGATCGATGTCTGCCCCACATAAACCCTCCACGCACGGCGCCCGGAGGCGCAACTCTTGGGTCCCGGTCGCTGCATTGCTCGCCGTCGGCATCGCCGGCTGCAGTCGTTCGGCGCCGCAGCTCCCGGTCGTGCAGGTCTCGGGCAAAGTCAGCGTCGACGGCGAAAAACCCGAGGGTGCGCAAGTCACGCTGCATCCTTTGAGCGGTCCGGCTGCCGACGCTCAAGTGCGGCCCCTGGGCAAGGTCAACTCCGACGGCACTTTTCGCCTGACCACATACAAGTCGGGCGACGGCGCTCCGAGCGGCGAGTATGCCGTGACCGTGCAATGGCAAGTGCTGGAGTACCCCGACGGCGAAGATGCCGACCCGAAACTCGGGCCGAATCTCGTCGACGAAGAATACGCCAATCCGCAACAGACGCCGCTCAGGGTAACCGTGGCCGCAGGCGCCGGCGAACTCGCCCCGATCGAAGTACCGCGTCAACTCGCCTCCGCTCGGCGCTCCAATCGCAGCTACGAGGAATAACCGTTTGGCTGCGTTCATTTCACCGTTTTTTCGCTTTCATCGCCTGCTTTTTTTGAGAAGGAACCGTCCCATGCCCGTTTCCAGGAAAACGCCGAAGCCCGGCTTCACGCTGGTGGAGCTGCTGGTCGTGATGGCCATCATCGCGATCTTGATTGCCTTGCTCTTGCCCGCCGTGCAGCAGGCTCGCGAATCGGCCCGCCGTTCGTCGTGCACGAACAACTTGAAGAACATCGGCCTGGCCGCGCACAACTTCCACGACTCGAAGGGCTATCTCCCGGCCAGCACGCGCCCGCCTGGCCTGACCTCGCTGCCGCGCATCAGCGGAATGACGTTCATGCTCCCCTATATCGAGCAACAGAACGTCTACGACGTTTACGACCAGACGCTGAACTGGAATCACGACGACAACCGCGCCGCCGTGCGAATCCGCATGCCCATTCTGCAATGCCCCTCGGCGCCCAAGCCTGAGCGGCTCGATGGCCTGCCGGAAGCCGACCCGTGGGAAGCGAACATCTCGGTGTGCCTCGACTACTCGCCGACCATCGGCGTCGACAGACGGATGAAAGAAGCCGGGTTGATCGACGTCTACGGCACGGGCATGATTCCGAAGAACATCAAGTCGACGTTTGCCGACGTCATCGATGGCCTGTCGAACACGATCATGTACACGGAATCGGCCGGTCGCCCCTATCTCTACCGCGACGGTAAGCTCGTCGACGAGGACCTGACGAAATATCGCGTCAACGGCGGCGGCTGGCCGCGCCCGGCGAGCGATTTCAGCATCGACGGCTCGTCGAGCGATGGCACCACGTTCCCCGGACCGTGCGTCGTGAACTGCACCAACGGCGAAGATTTCGGGCAGACCGACTTCCCGCATCCGTTCTACGGCACCGAGGGTTCCGGCGAGGTTTATGCCTTTCATCCCAGCGGCGCCAACGCGGCTTTTGGCGACGGCTCGGTGCGGTTCATCCAGGAAAGCGTCGACACGCGCGTCTTTACCGCGATGGTGACCCGCGACAAGGGCGAAGTCCCCCAAGGGACGCCGGCGCCGCAGTAATGCGGCAACCGGCAACCGCCGTGCGTGGCCTCGCCACCACATTTCATGCGGCGGCACTACCAGGCCCGGCGTGGCACGAGTCGACCGCAAATCGACGGACCCACGCCGGGCACCGCCGCTAAATCCGGGCGAGCGTCACTGCGCCTGGCAGGATTCGAACCTGCGACCTGCGGTTTAGGAAACCGCTGCTCGTCGAACCCAAGCAGCATACAACAAAAAGAGTTACGTCGCGACGACGATTATGGTTGCAGTCAGGGTTGCAGGACTGAGTGGCGTGAGGTGTCACCCGGCGTCATTCCGACGTCTGCAGTCGAACTAATCACAATAGCGAGAATCTGGTCGCATCTGACCGACGCCGTAAGGACTGCAATTCTCACATTGGCCCGCGCTTCGGCGGAACCGGGGGCGGGCAGCTAGCTCGCGTTGCGGGGCTCGAACCCATGCATTGTGCCTTTTTCCAGAATCTTGACCGCTAGCAGCGATTAATACACTGGAAGAAGGACCTTCTCCTTTTCGAGCGGCTTTGGCCGCGGGAGAAGTCCGATGTCAGCATTTTGGAATCGGCGCTGGGATTCGCAAGCGGATCGTGCATGCACTGGTGATGGCTCGGGACCGAGGCCGATCGAGCCGGCGCAGCCAGGCGGTGAACCGTCCGCCGAGGTAGATGGCGATCAACAGGCAACCGACGAAGTCGGGGGCTCGGAGTTGGATTCGCCCGAGGAACCCTGGAACGACGAAGACACGTCGGTCGTCAACGGGAATCACCCCGAAGCATTTCCGGCCGAGGATCTTCGGTCAGATGATGACTGGGAGCAGCCGGCACCCACCCCGGCGCCATGGGCCGGTACAAGTGCGCGGGACTTCTCCTCAGGTACGAGTCGTCCCTTGGGCTGGAACGGCCGGCCCCGAGGGCGCTCGCTGGTCAAGCCGGACGAAGTCCGGCAGGCCTTCTCGCCGCACAAGCGATTGCTGATTCCCGATACCTGGCAACGCAGTGGACTTCCGGCGGGAGGCTTGCCCGCTCCTGGGGCTGTCGAAGCACACGTTAAATTTGTGGAGGAAGCGCTTCGGCGAACAGGGGCCGGCCGGGCTGGCCGGGCCACCTCAGGGCGCGAAGACCCGCAGCAAGCTGTTGGAGTTGACCAAGCGCACGATCGTGATGCTCAAACAGGCGCACGCCGAGTGGGGCTGCCAGCGGATCCCCGATGAACTGGTGCGCGGCCCCGCACTGGCGGCAAGCCCGGGTGCGGTCGCCCGGGCACTGCACTTTGCCGGTTATCAACTCGAGGAACAGGTGACACGTCCGCATCCCGACAAGGTGCGGTGCTTCGAACGCGCCCGCCCCAATCAGCTGTAGCAGACCGACCTGTTTACGTTCGTGCTCAAGCGCCAGAACCGGCGACTGCACGTGGTCGGCTTCTTGGACAACCACAGTCGGTTCGTGGTTGGCTATGGCCTGCATACCACGGCCAGTAGTGCCATGGTACTGGAAGTGCAGGGCGCCTGCCCGACGGCAGGCGGCGGTCATCTTGGAGGTACTGGCAGGCGTTCGGCGTCCGAGCGAAGCTGCGCACGTGCTGGGGACCAGCTTGCCGTGGTATTATCAGTTGGAGCGGCGGGCGCTTGTCAGACTGCTGCGAGCCTGTGAACCGGCCCCGCTGATCGTGCTGTGGTTCGGTGCAGGACGGACATCGCAGTTACCGCCCTCTCAACCGCCCGTGGTACTCGACCTAGGCCGAACCCTCGTTCGCCGACATGCTGAGCACTGTGCGGCGTTCGAGCCTTCGCGAACAGGTTTCGTCATCGGGACTCGGCGGCCAGGAAGTCCTCGAACTCCTGGAAAACACGGCCGCCCTGGCGGCATAAAGTGCGAAACTCCAACTAAGTTCTGCTGCTAGGTTCGTTCAAGGCTACCTGAAAGCAGAAGCCCTTCGAGCTCGGCTTCGCTGGTGCGAAGCGTGCGGAGCGATTCCAGGTACGCCAGATTGGCTTGGAAGAACGTCCGCTGCGCCGTCAAGAAGACAATGTAGTCGAACTCACCTTGCTTGATGGCCAATTGGACCATGTCGAGAGCCTCCTTAGCGTTTGGCAAGATGTCTTTGTCGTAGGTCTCGACTTGGTGTTTGGCATTGGCATATCGCTGAAAGACGATCGCCAGGCGTTGTTGCAAGTCAAGCTGGATTCGCGAGACATCGCTTTGTGCTGCGGCAAGTTCCCCCTGCGCCGCGCGTACTCCCCCCTGATTGCGGTTGAGGATTGGCAATGGTATGCCGGCCTGGAGATTGGCGATGTCGTAGCCGCTGGAATTGTCATGTTGCACGCCGGCTTGGACGTCAAGATTGGGGATCTTCTCCACACTTGCGCGAGCAAGGGCCTGCCTGGCTCTAACCACCCGTGCACCGGCCGCTGCCAGCTCGGGACTTGACGTGAGAAGCCGTTGCATCACGCCGTCAAACGTGAACTCCTGTTGCATTGCCTTCAAATCAGCTTCGACGGGCGTCAGTGCCAATTCTGGCATGCCAACCACAGCCGTCAGGCGACGCCACGCGGCTTGGAGATCGTTGTGCGCGTTCTGCGTGACGATCTTTGCCGAGTTGGCCTCGACTTGTGCCTGCAGCAGCTCGTACCGGCTTGCCTGCTGGCCTCGAACGAGCGCATCGGTCGAATAGACGGCACGGTCACCGATGTAGAGCAGCTCTTGTGCGATCTGGACGCGTCTTTGGGCGATCACCACATCGACACAGGCCATGCGCGTGTCGGTGATGACGCGTAATCGCTGAGCCTCGAATTGTCTTTGAGCCTCGGCGACCTCAGCGTCAATCACAGTACGGTTCAGCCGCAACTTACCCCCAGTGACAAATTCCTGGCCGAAGTAGCCGCCTACCTGGCCGGCAGTTCCGTTATTGCCCATCTCGGAACCTGAGAATCCTGCTGTGGGATTCGGCGGCAGGCCGACTTGGACCCAACGACCTCGTGCCGCTTCTACTGTTGCGGCTGAACGAGCCAACGAAGGGTTGCGTTGCAACGCCAGCGCAACCAGCTCCTCAGGTGTGAATTTCCCAACAGGCTGGACGACGGGCTTGCCGACTGGCACGGGTTCGGGTATCCCACCTTGCGCCTGCGCATTGGGCGAGGGCAGCGTGGTCCGCTGGTCGGGTGGCATGATGAACCCTGGTCGCTTGCCTGACTCTTGAGCTGGCAAGCGCGAGCTGAGTACACCCAGCAGTGCGATCGCGATGGTCTTTTTGAGCACTTCCATGGCTCATCTCTCGCATTGAAAATCGTGGGCTGACTGCCGTTGAGTCAGCATTGGTTACATATATTGCGCTTCGGTGGCTACCGCTTGTCCCGGACCAACACCGTTGAGTAATCGCAATCCGTTGAAAATGACGACCAGTGACGCCCCTGTGTCTGCGGCGATCGCTGACCACAGCGATGCCATGCCCAGGAGTGTCAACACCATGAACACCGCCTTCACCGCCAGTGATCCAAAAATGTTCTGCCGGATCACACGCAACGTGCGCCGGGAATGATCGATCAACCAAGGGACAGCCCGCAGATCGTCACCCATGAGCGCTATATCGGCCGTCTCAAGTGCCGCATCGCTACCTGCAGCTCCCATGGCGATGCCGACTGTCGCCCGCGCTAGGGCCGGCGCGTCGTTGACGCCGTCGCCGATCATGGCCACATGCTGAAAGTCGCTGACCAGCTTTTCCACCGCGATGACTTTGTCGTCGGGCAGAAGTTCGGCTCGCACCTCGTCCACGCCAGCTTTCTGGCCGATCACCTCGCCTGTTCCGCGATTGTCGCCGGTAAGCATGACAATGCGTTCAATCCCAGAGCGGCGCAACTCGACAATCGCTTCGCGGCTCTCTGGACGAATCTGGTCTGCCAAGGCGATCAAGCCGCAAACATGATCGTCTTTGCCGATCACGATGACGCTGGCACCCTCCTGTTCAAGCTCCAGCAACCGACTGTGCATCTCGGGCGTTTCTTGACCTCGTTCTTCGAGCAAGCGGTGCGATCCCACCCACACCACACCATGTGAAACGCTCGCGGTCGCACCCTTTCCTTGAACCGCTTGGAAGTTGACCGCGGGCAACGGCTTGATTCCCTTCGCCGCCGCCGCTCTCAGCACAGCATTGGCAAGTGGATGCTCGGAACGAGTCTCGACGGCCGCGGCGATCGCCAAAACTTCCTCTTCCGAATGGCCCGACATTCCAATCACATCGCGAACCTCGGGACGCCCGACTGTCAGTGTGCCGGTTTTGTCGAGGGCGATTGCCCGCAGGTGCGCCGGAGCCTCCATCGCCGGTCCGCCCTTGACGAGCACGCCTTGGCGGGCCGAGGCGGTCAGGGCTGCGACGATGCTAACCGGCGTAGAGATGACGAGTGCGCAGGGACAAGCGATCACCAACAGCACAAGCCCCTCGTAGAACCAGCGCGACCAGGCACCGTCAAACAGTAGTGGCGGCGCCAGCATGATTAGAATTGCGAAGGCCATCACCGCCGGAGTGTAGTACCGGGCAAAGCGCTCGACCCATTGTTCGCTGGGTGAACGCTTGCTCTGGGCGTCGCCCACCATCCGGATAATTCGGGCGAGTGTGGTGTCTCCAGCAGGCTTAGACGTTACGAATTCGACAGCCCCCTCTTGATTGATGGTGCCGGAATAAACATCACTGCCGGGCGATTTTGCGACCGGCACCGATTCGCCGGTAATGGGAGCCTGGTTGACGGTCGTCTCGCCCTTGCTGAGCTTGCCATCCAAGGGGAATTGTTCGCCAGGCAGGACAACCACCGTACTGCCGACGGCTACTTGCGAGGTGTCAACCATGGTCTCGCTGCCGTCGGGCAGCATAATCCGTGCTTGCGTCGGACTCAGCGACATCAGCGCCGCGATCGCCCGCCGCGCCCTTCCGACGCTCCACGCCTCTAAGCTCAACGACAGGGCGAAGAGAAACGCGACCGTGGCCGCCTCCAGGTATTCTTGGATGACGATTGCCCCCAGCACGGCGACCATCATCAGCAGATTCATGTCAGGTCGCAGGCGAGCCAGCGACCGCCATGCCTTGGGCGCAACGAACCAAGAGCCCGCTACGATCGCCGCGACATAGAGCAGTCGTGCCACCCAAGGCACGGCCACGGTTTCGTCAGCGCCTACCACCGCTTGCCAACCCGTGCGAATTGCTTGCACCGAGGCGCCTGCCATGAGCAACGCTCCGCTCGTGGACATCAGCACGGTTCTGAGCGTGCGCTCTTGCGATTCGGCCCCAGGCCGGACGTCCTGCCATGGCTCAGCCTTCAGTCCTGCTCGACCGACCGCTAGTATGAGCTGCTGCGGAGTGACCTGTGCGGGAGAGAACGTCACGGTCATCTTGCCATTGAGTACCTCGAATCCAAGCTTCTCGATTCCCGGCATAGGCGCAAGCTCAGCCTTGAGCGCCGCGACTTCTTCGGCGCAATCCATGCCGTGGATTCTGAGTTCGATCTGCTCTGACATATTCGGCTCAGGCCGCGCGACGCGGCCGTCGTCCCTTCTTACGCTCGATCCCAAATTCATCCGCTATCAAAACGAGAGTCTGCACGGAAACGGACCACGGCGCAACGTCACGAGCTCCTCGAATACCGTGCTCCCGAACTAACTTGGCCAGCAGGGCCCGCCGATCCGGGCCATAAGTCGGAGGGCGTCCGCGCCGGGGCTTTTGCATGGCCATATCTCCTGTCGCTTTCACGAAATGACCTAGGCCGCATTCCTCCTCGGCGCCTGCGAGTCGGCGACAATCGCACCGTCCGCCAGCGTGATCGTTCGGCTAGCTCGCTGGGCCGCGGCGACGTCGTGGGTCACCATGACGAGCGTCCGCCCGTCGCGATGCAGTTCGTCGAAGAAATCCAGCACACACCCACGACTGTGCGGGTCGAGGTTGCCTGTCGGCTCGTCCGCCAGAATCACGGCCGGCTGATTGGCCACCGTGCGGGCAAGTGCCACACGCTGTTGCTGCCCAACACTCAGTTCGCTCGGTTTGTGGTGCAGTCGGTCACCTAAGCCGACTCGCTGCAAGAGGCTCGTTGCCAGCTCTCGCTGCTCGTCTCTGGCCATTCCCGCGAGATAGAGCGGCAACTGCGCGTTCTCCAGGGCGGTCAGATATGGCACCAAATTGAACTGCTGAAACACAAATCCAATGGACCGCTGGCGGAGCTTGGCGCGGTCAGCAGGCGACAAATCGTAGACAGAGGTGTCGTGCAGCATGATCTGACCACCGCACGGTGAGAGCATTCCGCCAAGTATCGACAGCAGCGTGGTCTTGCCGCTGCCGCTCGGTCCAATCATGGCCACGTACTCACCCCTAGCAATCTGGAGAGACTCCAATCGGAGTGCGGTGACTTTGTGGCCGCGACGTTCATAGGTCTTAAGGACATCAGTAAGGACAATCACGGCGTTAGACCTCCCGGAGGCAGAGACAGGGATCGAGATGAGCGGCCCGCCGGGCCGGCCAGTAGGCGGCAACGACAGTCAATGCGACAGCCGCGCCAACAGCAATCAAGATAAGACTAAACAACGGCTGAATCGTGACGCCGGCCCATTGAGGGCCCAGCACCAGCGCCACCGTCATTCCGCTGAGTCCCCCGAGGAGCGATCCCGCTAAGGCAATCCAGACGGCCTTGAGCAAGAACATCTGCGAAACTAGCCGCGGTGACGCGCCCAGAGCGATCAACGTCCCAATCTCACGACGTCGTTCCCGGGCATTGGCGGCAATCGTGCCGGCGACGCTTGCACCGGCGACGAGCGCAAACACGACCAACACAAAGAGCGACAACCGCCCCAAGAGTCGGTTGACCCCGACCTGCGTCTCGACCACTTGCGAAACGGTGACGATCTTAGCCTCGGGCAGCAGCTTTCTTAGCTCCGGGACCAGGTCGCCGGCGGCGTCTTCGCAGCAGCCCATCACTTCGATGGCACTGACCACTTCGCCGGTGTTGGCCAGGCGCTGTATGGTGTGCAGATGGGCAAACAATCGTCCGTCGTCAACGGTCCCTGTTGCAGGCAACAGGGCGACGACGTGAAAGGATTTGCCCAACAACGTGAGCGAATCGCCTGGCTCGACTTGCAACAGTTCCGCGGCATCGCGGCCGGCGACGACGTCGAATTCGCCCAGCTTGTCGATCGACCGCTGTGTGGCCAAGGCTTCGGGACCAGCATGTTGCGACTTAGGGGCACAGTTCGCGCGTTGGCAGCCCTTGGGCTGCTTGCTGAACATCGAGGCCGTTTGCCAGGCCGCTTTGGCCTCAAACTCGGCCTGCGGCAGGATGCCGGTGAGCGTAATCTGGCAGTCGCTGATCGTCACAGGTACGGTCAGCTTCGGAGACAGTCGCTCAACGCCGGTCAGGCCGGAGAGCAGAATCTGCGACGCAAACTCCTCGGGTAACGTGCCCGAGGTCTGATCGGCCGCGTAGTAGTTTTGCAGCATCGAGTCTTTCGGCAATATCAGGACGTTGGCTCCCAGTTCCGAGAGCTGTTTGCCGATCTCCCGCTCCGAAAAGTACGTGATATGCCGAAGGGCGACGATTGCAGCCACGCCCAGCACGATAGCCGTCGCACTCGTGAGGAGTGCAGTCGGCCGTTCGCGCATTTCTTTCCAGACTAGAGTTCTGAGATTCATTGTGTCATCCTTGACATTCGGTGCTATGAATCGCGCTTATTTGTTGTGTTTGCAGTTAGGATCGTCACAACACTTGCCGGCCTTGTGCAGGGCGGCCGCTAGCTGCTCCTTCGTGGTCGTGTTGGCAAACTGCCCCACCAGCATTCCCGGCGGTGCGAGCATGACGATTACGTCCCCGGTCTTGGCAGGCTCAATCTTCATTTGAGCAAGGAACCGCGCCTCAGCCTGGTCGTTGGCATCAAGCAAAATGACGGCCGAGCGATCGGCGTAGAACGCATCCTTCTGGAAGTCGCTCGCACACTGCGGCACGGCGGGCTCGGCCGTCCTATGTACGCACACCAGCACGATCTTTCCCTCCTGCATCGACTTCATGCAGCGGGTCATCACCGGTGTGACGAGAGCATCGACAACCAACTCGGGCGTCAGCTTCGTATTGAAGATGCCCGTGATCGCGCCGTTGGGGGCAACGGCTAGAGTCATCGGCATTGGAGTCCTTTCCAGGCCAAACTTCTTGACCAGCGCCTGCTCCTCAGGCGAAGTCACCTGCGAATATGTGATGACGGCCTCGTTCTCATGACCGGCGAGCCCTTGCTGGACCGTTTTGGTCATCGCTTTGGACGTAGCGTCATACTGCTTGTAGAAGACGACGTAAGTGAATTTGTTGTCTTTGGCGGAACTCGCAAGGACTGCCTCGGCGCGCTGGGCAGGTTCGGCCGCATGGCAGCGACCTGCAACCTGAACCCAAGCGCAGAAGGCCAACAGCATAGTCAACGAGCCATTGCTGACGAAGCGCTTCATCGTATCGACTCCATTCGATGTTGACGGTTGATGCTCAAATCTTGCCGACGAGGCTAGGACTTTTTCTCTTCATGTTCGTGATCGTGCTCGTCTCCGCCTTCGAGCTTCGGCTTAGGCGGCTTCTTACCGTACTTGGCTTCATACTGAGCGGCGAACTGGGTTTCCTTCTCAGGATGGCAGATAAAGCATTGCGAGTCAGGTCGGTCGTGCTCCTTGCACCAATCCCCTTTCGCCTTGAGATCGTTGGCAACTTCGATGCTGCACTGGGCGCAGATCTCCTCAGGTACGCCGTGCTCGTCGCACCACCATTCGCCATGAACGTGGCCGTCCGCCTCGGACGTTTTACCGGCCGGGGCGCCGGTCGGCGCTTGGGTCGAATCCGTCTTGTTGCAGCCGACAGAAACGCCTGTGGCACCACAGGCAACGAGCAAAGCCAACCAATAGTTTTTAGACATCAGGAACACTCCGATGGGATCAGGGGGAACCAGCTTCGACGAACTGCCACTGCTCCTCGGCTCGATGGCGCTCTTGGCGCCGCTCGAAAGGAGAAGCGAAGAGGATATAGAGGACGCGCAGCACCAGGAGCGACATGATCATGGCGCCGATGACGCCACCAATCACGACCGTGGCCAAGGGGCGCTGCACTTCGGCACCCATGCCGGTGCTGAACGCCATGGGCAAGAAGCCCAGGCTGGCAACCAGCGTGGTCATCAAGACCGGGCGCAGTCGCGTGACGGCGGCCTCGGTCACAGCGGCATCTAGCGGCACGCCCTTGCTGCGCAGCTTTCGCACATACGACACGAGGATCATGTCGTCCAGCACGGCCACGCCCGAAAGCGCGATGAAACCGATTGCGGCGGATATTGAAAATGGCATATCGCGCATCCACAGCGCGAAGATGCCGCCGACCCAGCCGAAGGGCACCCCTGTAAACACGCGCAAGGCGTCAACGACGCTCTGATACGTCAAGTACAATAATGTGAAAATCAACACACCGGCCACAGGCACGACGATCATCAACCGCGTTCTGGCCCGCTCCAGATGTTCGAACTGGCCGCCAAATTCGTAGAAGTATCGCCCAGGCGGCAGCTTGAGCTGCCCGCGTAGTTCGCGCTGTGCGTCGGCTACGAAACTGCCGATATCGCGATTGCGCACATTCGCCGAGACGGTGATCCGCCTCTGGCCCGCCTCGCGCGTGATCGTTGACGGGCCTTGAACGACGCGAATCTCGGCCAATCGCTCAAGTGGCAGCCGCTCGCCGCTGGGCGTTGTGATGAGAATCGACCGCACACCGTCCACTCCGTCGACCAGGCTCTCCGGCAAACGGGCCACAAGCGGAAAGCGGAGTTGTCCTTCGATCACATCGCCGATCGGCTTGCCGCTGATCGCCTCGATCACGTCGGTGACAGTTTTGGCAGGCGCGCCATAGCGGGCCAATTCATCCTGTTTGAGCTTGATTTGCAGCACGGGCTGGCCCGTGAGCTGCTCGGACCTGACGTCGGCGCTGCCGGGAATCTGGCGGAGGATGCGCTCGATCTCCATCGCCTTGGCCCCCAGCACGTCGAGGTCGTCACCGTAGAGCTTCACCGCTAAGTCAGAGCGTACGCCCGAGGTCATTTCGTTCATGCGCATCTCAATGGGCTGCAGAAACGCTAGCCGCTGGCCGGGCATTCCGCGCAGCCGTTCCTCGATCAGCGTCGTCAGGTCGGCCTGTGTCTTGGCCTTTGTCCACTGGCCGCGAGGCTTGAGCGTGATGAACATGTCGGTGAGCTCGGTCCCCATCGGATCGGTCGCTATTTCGGCAGTCCCGACGCGGCTCCAGACGTGCGCGACCTCGTCGGGGAACGAGCCGAGGATGGCCTGTTCCATCTTCGTGTTGTAGTTCACCGTATCCGCCAGGTCCGTCCCGGTCAGACGAATTACGTTGATGACGATCGCCCCTTCGGAAAGCCGGGGCACGAACTCGGTCCCCAGATTGGGAGCAATCATGCCGAACGCGATGACCAGCACGCAGGCGGCGAATCCAATGATTGTGGCCTTGTGGTTCATCGAGAACCGCAAGATCGGGTTATGGATGGCATGCGCAATCCGCATCAACAACGGCTGTCGCTCGCTGACACGCTTCGGTAGGAGCAGGCTTGCCAGGACCGGCATCAACGTGAGCGAAAGGATCATCGATCCGATCAAGGCAAAGATGACGGTCAACGCCATTGGCCTGAAAAGTTTCCCCTCGACCCCTTCAAGTGTGAGGATCGGCAGGTAGACGATCATGATGATCAGCTCACCGAACATCGTCGGCTTGCGGACCTCGATCGCCGCTTCGCGGATCACGTCGATCTTCGATCGCCGGCCATCAGATTCAGACAAGCGGCGGACGCAGTTCTCTACCATCACGACCGAGCTGTCGACGATCATGCCAAAATCGATCGCGCCGAGGCTCAATAAGCTAGCCGCGATGCTGAACCGCAGCATGCCCGAAAAAGCAAACAACATTGACAGCGGTATCGCGAGCGCCACGATGAGCGCCGCTCGCAGATTGCCCAAGAAGGCGAAAAGGACCGCAACGACGAGTAGCCCCCCTTCGAACAGATTGTTTTTGACTGTATCGATGACGTGCTCGACGAGCTCAGTCCGGTCGTAAACCGGCTGGACTTTGACGTTCGGCGGCAGCACTGTCTTGATCTGGTCGAGCCGGTTCTTCATGGCCCACGTCACCTCATGAGTGTTTTCGCCCATGAGCATGAAGCCCAGCCCCATGACGACTTCGCCGCGGCCGTCGGCCGTGACGGCGCCTCGGCGGACTTCGGAGCCGATCTTGACGTCAGCAACGTCGCTCACCCGAACCGGAACTCCGTGGACGGCCGTGACAACAATCGAGGCGATCTGCTGTGCGCTCGTGGTCCGGCCGAGCCCTTGGACTAGTAGCGACTGCGAGCCCTCCCGAATGCTCCCGGCGCCGACGTTACGATTGTTCTCCTGCACGGCCCGAACGACGTCGTCGAAAGTGAGCCCGAACTTGATCAACCGGGATAGGTCGATCCGCACCTGGTATTGCTTCTGGAAGCCGCCCCAGCTGTTGACTTCGGCCGTACCTTTGACGGTTTGCATTTTCGGCTTGACGACCCAGTCGTGGATCGTGCGCAGTTCCGTCACGTCGTTGCCGGTCCCCGTGACGACGTAATGGAACACTTCGCCCAGGCCGGTCGAGACCGGCCCCGGCTTGGGGCGGCCAATGCCCTCGGCGAGCTCGACCGTCGCCAGCCGCTCGTTGATGAGCTGGCGGACGAAGTAGATGTCCATGCCGTCTTCGAAGGTAACGACAACCTGGGAAAAGCCGAACTTGGAGACGGAACGGACGTTCTCCAGTCCGGGAAGACTGCCCAGGGCCCGTTCGATCGGGAACGTGATCTGCTGTTCGACCTCTTCGGGCCCGAGCGACGAGGCAACCGTGTTGATCTGGACCTGGACAGGGGTCGTATCGGGGAACGCGTCGATGTCGAGATGGCGGAGCGACACAGCGCCGACGAAGGCGCTGACCAGGACGGCACCAATCACCGCCAAGCGATGCCGCAACGAGATGTCGATGATCCAATTCAGCACGATCGCGCTCCGGCAGCGAACTGTGTTTACTTTTCTTTCTTGGGCGCGCACGCTTCGCAGCACCCTGCACCCAGATTCGCCTTAAGCAGCTGGGCTTCGAGCACGACGCTGTTGCGTGTCGCAATCACTTCGCCCGGCAGCAAACCGGCAATGATCTCCGTCGTGCCCGCCTCCTTCACGCCCAGGCGGACTTTGCGAACGTGGAAGAACTTCGGCGCGTTGGGCTCGAAGTAATCCTTGTCACGCACGAAAACGACGTGGCAACAGCCATCCCAATGGACAGCGTCGTCCGGCACCACGATCGCCGTCGCTTCGTCGCGGAGCACGATTCGGCCAACGCCAAAGGTGTTCGACCTCAGATTGCGATCGGCGTTGGGGATCTCGGCTCTTACTTCGACGGTCCGAGTTTGCTCGTCCGTCTCGGTACTGACCCACCGCACCTGGCCTTTCAGCTCTCCCGCGGAAACGGTCGTTTGGAAAAGCACGCTCTGACCCGGCCGGACGTACTGCGCGTCTTCCTGCCGGACATGCAGGATCAGCCACATCTGGCTGTCATCGGCAACCGTGAACAACTGCGTCGTCGTGTCGATTACTTCGCCAGCGACAACTTCGCGCTCGACGACAGTGCCCGCGATTGGAGAACGCACGGGAAACAAGTTCGACGTCGTCACGCTCGCGCTGATGCGATCCACGGCGTCATCCGGCAGACCCAGGAACTGAATGCGGCGACGGATTTCTGCGGTGTCAGCGTCGCCGAATCCAGGAACATCAACCGGCAAGCCATAGTTGGCCAGAACCTGCTCGGCAGCCTGAAGGTTGATTTCGGACTGCTGCAACTCGGCTTCAGCTTCGCGGAATTTGCCGACAGGGATGATTTGCTGATCGGCAAGCGGCCGCAGGCGATTGATGGTGGCATGCTTCAAGCGGCTCTCCGAGATCGCACGCAGCAATTCTGATTTGGCTCGACCAACATCAGCGGCTTCAACGAGTGCTAGGAGTTCACCCGCGGCAACCCGATCACCGACTTGTTTCTCGACTTGCCATGCCGTACCTGCTACGCGGCTGGAGAGATGAGCCACGCGCGACTGGTCGTAAACGACTTCGCCGTTTGTGCTAATCGCCTCGACGAGCGGCGCCTCTTGCACGACTGCCACTTCAATCCCCAATTGGTCGATGACCTCCGGCGACTCGAATTGAATCCGTCGCTTGTGCGAACCACAACGGCTGTTGTTCTCAGCGCGCGGCTTCGTTGCCAGGGCTCGTGCGGCACGCTCACGCATGGCGTCGGTCGGCTTGACAGGCGAGCTGCTCTGTGCCAGGTCCGCATGTTCGAGCGGGCAATTGGCGATGCCATGGACCTTGCACCAGCCGTGGTCGGCCGCGGCTGACCACAGGTCCGGCTTACACTCGATGCAAGATGCCTCGGGCACGTTATGGTCCTCGCACCAGGGCGTGACAGCCTGCTCAGTCTCGCCGATCAGAGCCGAGAACTTCGGAAGCTTCCAGCCGGTGGAATGCCCCCATGCCGCGACACCGGCTAGTGCCGCGACAACGCCCAGGGTGGGCAGCGTATGCCTTGCGCGCTGTCGCCATCCGCGTCCTGCACTCGACGAGCGGGGCTTCAAATCCGCCGGCTCCGCCGGAGACGCAATGGTTGATCTGGGAATGCTCGCAGACATGGAAGAACTCCGCGCCAACAAACGCGCACGACAATGGAATCGAAGACCAATGGGAATGGTGCCGAGCGCAACAACTCGCCCGCGTCACCAGAGTGGTAGGATGAGCGAAGAGTCGCTCAGCCAATCAAATCAGAAGGATTTGATGAAGAAGATGGAGGCGCAATGGCGGATGTGGGATAGAGCCATCTGTCGCGCGGTCAATCGGCATCGCGGACAATGCCGAATGCGAGAAATCCAGCGTCAGCACAACGTCGAGCGTTGAAACGTGCTGATCGACATCGATTTGGGGTGCCGAGCTCGTAACGTAGACGCAGGCACCTTGACACTGATGTGCATCGTTTCGCGTGGGAGCCGACGGCCCATCACTCTGGACTGGCTGTCTGCAATGCTTGCAGCAACCCGTCGAGGCGACCGAATCGGTCTGCGACGCAGAGAAGGCGCGCGGACCGTGACAGCACCAACCAAAAATGGACAGCGCCAGCATCCAGACCGCCAGCAGATTTGCCGCAAGTGCATTCATCGTGGAGACCGTCAAAGCCTATCGTACTATCTCTCTCATCGACACCGGCGTCAACGGAGCTTACGGAAAAGCCGGGAAAACCCCATCATTCTGCAAAGCAAGCTGACAATACGCTTGGCGCAATGCCGGGCGTGCGCTCAAGTTCCGCGAGATTCGGGCTCGGCTCTCTAACGATCTGCTGCACCCAATGACTTGGGATTGGTCGGCGGGTATCTCGAAGCCAGCTTCGGCAACCAGGCGGAGATCTGCGGTCAGTCGTTCTGCTTCATTCGCATGGTAGAAGACTTTCTCCACGTGTGAGTATCTGAGCCAATCCTTATCATGCGCCGATGGCAGCCCTTTGTAGAGCCAGATTCTACTTCGATTGGGACGCAACGCCCATTTGCTTGCCAAAAGCCAGCCGCTATCATCGACCAGCTCGCAGTATAGAACGATCAAGTCCGGCGAGGAGGATTGGCGTTCGTCTTTTGCCGATTTCGCACTCTTCGCCTTCCGCACTGCGAATCCGGCATCCGCCAGCGTACGCTCCACGGCCAAAGCGAAATATCGCGATGGTCTACGATCAAGACGGACAACGCTCGGCGCGATTGACCAGCTTTCTGACTGATTACGGGCAACATGATCGGATCTTTCTGAATTGCAGATTCCGTGAGTTACCTACAGCGATTGCACCCCGAATCTCGGCAACCAGAAACGCCGGGATTGTCCAGCCGGTAGCCGGCCGGCAATATGTCTCGCGCCTGCTCTTCATTTGACACGGGCACTACCGCAGGCTCGACCGCAGCAGACGGCATCATCACGGCCTCGTTCGTCGCAGGCGCATTTGATGCCAAGCTGGTGGTCGGTACTGGGTACGCGCTTAGCGTGGGGCTCGCCGGACTGCCTCCGCTGCTCGGATACTCCGGTGAGGAAGCGGGTGTTGGTCCGACGGTGCTGACAGACGAACTTTCCCGGTTACGTCCCGAAGCGCACCCAACGCATGCCATCAACATGGTTAGCGACAGCAAGATCAGGGCAGGCCTTGAAGAGTATGCATACAGCGACATTGTAGACCTTCCTATTTCATGAAGACCCAATCGACGTGATCGCGAAACGGCATCGCATCCGCGAAACTCGTGTCCGTCCGCACACGAACAAAACGGTAAGCCATTTTGGTAGAGCCAGGCAATTCACCATCGTCGTCGGGTGATTATCTGATCCGACGCTTAGTTCGGATCTGCCGCGGCATGTGGCGACGGAAGCTGGTTCGATTCAAAGGTTGACAGTTGGGCAATCGCAGCATCAATTTGAGGGCCAATTGTGTCATAGCCTGTGGTTTCATCGCGGTCCAAAGCGTCGTGCAGAGCATCGAGCTGCGTGTCGAGTTCTTTGGCGAGCAAATTGATGTCCTTCCAATGTGTCTTCGGCACACCGCTATCGCGGGCGATCGAGGTGAGCTTACCAGCCAGAACTACAAGCTCGTCTACAGGTGCGTGGGCCTTATGCACGTCACCCAACTTGATCGCAGCTTGAAGGCTTTCGTTGCAGGTCTTGAGCCGAGCGACTGCCGCCGGAAATTCGGCCGGCATTAAAATCTCGGCCTCGGTTAAGTGAGCGTGCTCATGGTCAGTGTCGTCATGGTCATCATGCGCCGCACCGTCTTTGCTGTGATCGTGTCCATCGCCCTCAAAATGCTCACCCTCGTGTTCGTGGCCGTCCCCTTCGTGATGTTCTTCAGCCGGAGTTCCAGTATCGGACTTCGAGCATCCGGCGAATCCACCGATGGCCAAGGCGAGAACGATCAAGGAACCAAACCATAAAATGTGGGTACTCATCAAAATGACTCCTTTAAGGATTTCGAGACAACTCTATCGATTAGTGGTGCGCCGCGACCGGTTCCAGGCGGGCCTGGCCGTTTGCGGGATCGTGGGAGGTTGAGGGCGGATCGGATGATCCGAAATTGTCGTCGCCATCCTCGGTCAACTGCTCGGCCTCATTGCGACCGAACGTCCAGAACAAGGCCGGCCGGACAAAGAAGTCCAACAAGGTGCAGCTCACAAGGCCGCCGAGGATCACCGTCGCTACCGGATAAAGAATCTCTTTGCCCGGCTCACCGGCCGCAAGCACGAGAGGGATTAAGGCGATGCCGGCCGTCAGCGCCGTCATGAGCATCGGGGCCAGCCGTTCCTTGCCTGCCCGCTCAATCATGGCCGGCGTAAACCTCTCGCCCTCGTAGCGTACGAGGTGCAGGTAATGCGCAATGAGCAGAATGCCGTTGCGCGAAGCGATCCCAGCCAGAGAAATGAATCCGACTAGGCTGGCAACCGTCAGCGACTGGCCTGTGATCACCAGCGCGGTTACTGCACCAATCGCTGCCATCGGCAGTGCGGCCAGAACTTGGAGAGCCAGATTCGTCGAGCGAAACAGCGTGTACAGCGTCAGGAACATGCCCGCGATGGAGAACAGGCTCAGGAATCCGATCATTCGCGTGGCCGAGGCCTGAGCTTCGAACTGCCCACCGTACTCGATGAAATACCCGGTAGGTAGCGAGGCCTGGATCGGAGCGAGCCGCTTTTGAATGTCGGTCACCACACTGGCCAAATCGCGATCCGCCGTATTGCACTGAACGATGATCCGGCGGCGGACATTTTCACGATTGATCGTGTTGGGTCCGCTACTGGCGAGCACATCGGCGACCGAACTGAGCGGCACGCGGCCGCCTGTCGGCACGTTGATGGCGAGCCGCTTGATCTTTTCGGGATTCTGTCGATAGGGCTCGTCAAGCCGGACCACCAAATCGAACGTTCGTTGGCCGAGAACTACCTCGGAGACGATCCGGCCGTTCATGGCGGTTTCTATGAACTCATTGACATCGTTGGATCGCAGTCCGTAGTTGGCGAGCCGCTCGCGATTCAAAACGACTTGGAGCTGTGGAATCTCAATTTGCTGTTCGACCATCAGGTCCTTGACGCCCGGCACCCCCTGGATCGCCGCCTTCATCTCGTCGGCCTTGCGCCGCAAGATGTCGAGGTTGTCGCCGTACAGCTTGATCCCGACCTGAGCCTTGACGCCGGAAAGCATGTGCGAGATCAGGTGCGCCAGCGGCTGTTCCGCGGAGACGACAACCCCGGGAACTTGGCTCGCCACTTCTCGAATCTCTTCGAGGATCTCCTCGCGCGAGCGATTTGCCTTCGGGTCGAACGAGACGATGGTCTCTGACACGTTGACCCCCTCGGCATGTTCGTCCAGCTCCGCGCGTCCTGTGCGGCGTCCGATCGCCAGCACGCCGTTCACCTGCTTCAGCTTGTCGTCGACCATGCCAGCCAACTTGTTCGATGTCTCCAGTGAAGTCCCTGGCGGAACAAAGACATTTACTTGGACCACTCCTTCATTAAAGGGCGGCAAGAAATCGCGTCCGAGGCGGGTCACGACAAATCCGCTGACAACGACTGCGGCGCTCACGGCAGTCAGAATCGGCCACGGGTGACGGACGCTCAATCGAATGGCACTCCCCGCGACCCGCTTCAGGATGCGCAACACGAGCCCGTCGCGGTCGTGGCCCATGATTCGGGCGTTGGGCAGCAGCCAATACGATAGGACCGGCGTGACCGTCAGCGATACCACAAGCGAAGCGAGAATCGAGACGATGTAGGCGACGCCTAGCGGCGTGAAGAGCCGACCTTCCATGCCGCCCAAGGCGAACAGCGGCACGAAGACCAAGACAATCAGAATTGTGCTGAAGACGATCGAATTGCGGACCTCAGTGCTCGCCTCATAGACGACTTGCAGGGCCGGCTTCGGCCGGGCCGCATGGCGATTCTCGCGCAGTCGGCGGAAAATGTTCTCGACGTCGACAATCGCGTCATCCACCAGTTCGCCGATGGCCACCGCCAACCCACCCAGCGTCATCGTGTTGATCGACATCCCGAGCCACTTGAACACCAGGCCCGTTACGACGATCGAGAGCGGAATCGCGGTCAGAGTGATGAAGGTCGTGCGAAAGTTAAGGAGGAAGATGAACAGGATGATGACGACCAGAATGCCGCCGTCGCGGAGAGCTTCGATGACGTTGTGGATGCTTAGATCAATGAACGACTTCTGCTGATAAACGGCCGGATTGATGCGAATGTCCGCAGGCAGTGACGGTTTGAGTTCTTCGAGTGCCTTGGTAATCGCAGTCGTCAGGCTCCGTGTGTCGGCGCCCGGCTGCTTGGCGATCGTCAACATAACCGCAGGAGAGCCGTCAACGGCCGCATCGCCGCGCTTGACTTGCGCCGCCTCGGTGATGCGCGCGACCTGACTCAAGACCACGGGGCGGTCGCGATTGGCTTTGACGACGACATTCTCGAGTTCGCGGATGTTCTGGATCCGCCCCAGTGAACGGACCAGGAATTCCTTCGAGCCTTGGTTCAGATACCCGCCTGTGGCGTTGGCATTGCTGGCCCCAACTGCCTTTTCAACATCCTCCAATGTCACGTCGTACTTCAGCAGTTCCTCGGCGTTGACCAGGACTTGATACTGCTTCCGACCGCCGCCCATGGTGACGATTTGCGCAACCCCCGGGATCGTGAGCAGGCGCTGTCGCACCACCCAGTCGGCCAGTGTGCGAACTTCGATTGGATCCGTCTTCCCGCCTTCGCTCCACATGCCGACGTGCAGAATCTGTCCCATGATCGACGCAATCGGAGCCAGCACTGGCCGAACGCCTTCGGGCATTCTGTCGGCTGCAAGCGCAACCTTTTCCGCAACCACTTGCCGGTCGACATAGATGTCGGTTCCCCAGGCAAACTCGACATAGATGACCGAAAGCCCAACGCCCGAAGAGCTGCGTACGGCCTGCACGCCCGTCGCCCCGTTGAGTACCGATTCGAGCGGGAAAGTAATCAGCGTCTCGACTTCTTCCGGAGCGAGCCCAGGCGCTTCAGTCATGATGGTCACGCGTGGGCGGTTTAAGTCCGGGAAGACGTCGATCGGCAGCTGGTAAAGCGTGATGCCGCCGTATACGAGCGCAACCAGGGCCAACGCAATCGTCACCATCCGGTAGCGGAGTGAGAGGCGAATGATGGCGTTCAACATGCGAATGACCTCCTCAAGATCCCTGGAGCGAGCGTCTTAGTGGTTATGCCCAGCGTGGGGATCGATGCCGCCGCCTGCTTTGCTCTTGAGACCTAACTGCAGCTGAGCAGCGCCAGAGATGGCGACTTTGTCGCCCGGCCAGATCTTGTCATTGCTGTCGGACAGCACAACGCCGCGGCCGTCGCGGTACTCGACGTGGACGGGACGACGATCGAAGTGATCGCCGTTCTGCACAAAGACGTACGATTCCGGTCCCTCCTGCACCACGGCTTCGACCGGCAGCACAATTCGTTCTTTCCAGGTTTCGACCGGGACTTCCAACTGTACTCGCTGACCGGGCTTGAGCTTCCAGCCGATCACCCGCCGGCCGTCGGGCATTTGTTCGTTGCGAACAAGCTCGTTGTTCACCTCGGCCTGGACGGTGAAGGTACGCGATTCTGGGTCAACACGATTACCCACCAGCAGAATCTTGAGGCCAGGGATCGTCTCTGTCTGTCCTTCACCGGTTTCTAACGCAGCTCGCACTTCCCAGCCCTTCCGAGTCGCCTCGTTGAGGAGCTTGGCATCCTGTTCAAACGCCTTCCCTTCGATGAACAATTCGCAATGGTCCGCCAATTCGCAGAGAGGATCGCCTGCGGTGACGTGTTGGCCAAGTTCGACGCGCAGGTCTTGTAACTGTAGCAGGCAGGCGTCCGACGCTCCTCCTGGGCTCGTGTGGGCGGATGCAGGGGCAACGACCGTCAAGGTGCCGAGCAACTGGCGATCGCGGCGGATAGATTCGACTTGTTCCTTGGAGAGGCCGTGCAGGACGAGTGCCTGCTCCTGGGCCAAAAGAATCGCTTCCAGCTTCTCTTTCTCATACTGTCTTTCGAGCACGACTTTGCCGGCAACCGCCCCGCCCGCCACGATTTTGTCCAGCCGTGCAATTTCCCGATTGACGACATCGAGCTCTTGGAGAGCCCGCAAGAAATCGCCCTGCGCTTGAACAAGCTCTTCGTGCGTCAACCGCAACTCGAATAACGGATCGCCTGGCCGGACAGCTTGGCCCAGAATCGGGTAGATTCGAGTCACCACGCCGGTCAGAGGCGCCGCGACGTCGATTTGCGATTGCCCAGGACGCTCGACGATGATCGCGGGCAGCGATACGGTGCGCTCAAACTCTTGGAAGTCGACGGGCGCGACTTCCAAGCCGATATTCCGCTGTGCCTCGGCGGACAACTCAATCGATGTGGCTTCATCGTGGCCCGGATGGCCATGTTGGTGGTCGTGACCACCATGGGCGGCATGATCGTGCTCGCCGGCATGTGCCGTTGCCTCTTTGTCCGTTGGGACATTCGCTCCAGGCAAGCGAATGTAGCCAGCGCTCCCGAGCCACGCGCCTGCAGCGCCCGTCAAAAGCACGACGACGATGGCCAACGCAAGCGGCAACCGGGACTTCTTGCTTAGACGCGCAGCAGAGGTTGTTGATGGCGCAACGGTGGACATGATCTTCTCCCAGCAAAGGCCAGCGCGACGGGTGCCTGGATCGCACCCACGAATCGCAACACGTGAAATGGGCGCCGCGACGGCTCCCAATCCACAGGGTGCAAGCGGTATAACTGCGCTACTAGCGCGCAGCTACCGAGAAGAAATCAGATCAGCAGAGTGCTGAAGAGAAGGTGCAGGCGCACCCGCGCTATAGGCCCGGCCTCACCCTGCCAGTCTGCGGTTTGATGAGCCCGGACCACCTCAAGATGTGCGGGCGTCAACGCATCGATGAGCATCGCGCAAAACGCCCAATTCTCCCCCGCGTCCACTCCTCGCTGCGGTGCCATGCGAGTGAACTTGCATTCTTGATCATCGCAGGATGGAGCCGCCGGCGTAGGCAAGCCGTCCTCGCCCCCTGGCGGCCCGTGCTCGTGGCTATGCCCGGAACAGCACCGAGCGACCAGTCCCAAATCCTTTACGGCCTTCATGGATCGGTTCGTATGCTCACAGCCGCCATGCGCGTGGTGCCAGCTGCATCCCACTAGCATGTGGCATGAAAGCAGAACGGCCGTGATCACGGAAACGAACCGGTGCATCGGAGACCCGGAAATTGGAATTAGTGTCCCATTCATCATTTCGGAAACACCGGCCGGGGTCAATCCGAGAAGTTCAATTCAGCGCACCCGAGCAAAAGGGCGGCATTTCTCGGGCTGGATTTGTCGCAGAAAGGCACTTTTGAATTCAACACAACTCCGCTCTCTACGTTCGACCGTCCGCCTTCAAAAGTTGAAGCCAAATAGCAAAGGCTAGTGCACTGTCAATCCATAAGAATTAGTGTTTCCGGTGGACGACCGCTCAACACGTAAGTGGGTCGGCGGCAAGTGATTACTAAGTGCTCTGGCAACTCCGCATAATCCAAGCTTGCGGCGTTGAGAGCCCTTGGCAGCAACGATCCGTCAATAAGAAAGTGCCGCATACCGCTTGAGTTGGCGACAACCAATTGCCTGTCGGCCCTGGCACATTTCTTGGAAATGCCGCTCCCAATTCATCTTGTTCCGTGAACGCCAAATCTCGCTGGGGCCCGGGGCTCACGACGGCCTGCCCCGGTGCTGCTTCGGCTTCCTGCCTCGCGGCCCGTCGCTCGCCGCCCAGCGAGCTTCGGGGAGGAGGGGATTCGCACCCTGGCCGCCCGTTGGGCCTTATGCAACACGCCCAACGACTCCGGCCATAACCCTCGCAACCTGTTGACCTTCGCGCTTGCTGTTTGCAGCGGAAGGGGTCAAGGAGCGGCTTTTACCCGGCTGGCGTATTGGCGCCGGTCGGCTGAGGGTCGCGTGGGCCAGCGTGCGTTGCTGTACGCAAGGCGGCGCAACGTCTCTCGATCCTCGCAGGGGTTTTTTCTGGTTCTTTGGCAGCATTTACTGCCCAGGAGGATTGCCGTGTACTTCGTTCAGTGTCCGCAGTGTGGGGCCAAGGTCGAGATCCCGGATGATGCGGTCGGGCCGGATCGTACCGACCTGTACAACATCGCCGGCTGCCTCGATTGCGACACGGGGTTCGACTATTGGGACGACGAAGTCCAATTCGAGCCCGATCCGACCGAGTCCGCTTGAATCGAAGGTTTTCCAACAACCCAATGCCCGCCGGAAAGGAGCGGGCATTCTTCATCAGGATGATTCCCACCCAAGGGACGCGGCTCGGGGGCGATAGGCGACGCGGAACCCTGAGGACCGCATATCTCTCATCAAGGTGGCGGCGCATCGCGCCGATTCTGAATCAACGACTCGCGCAGGGGAGGGGAGTGCGCTTCCCTGCGGGAGATCGGTGGTGCATGCAAGGTTATCAGGCTCGTAGACGATTCGCTGGAGCAAGAGCGCAGCAGCCGAGACCGACTAGATCGCCGTAGCCACGGCGCCCTGGTCGGTTTCGTGTTGTTTGTTTTCTTAGTCCCAGGAGTTCGGTCATGCAGAACCTGACCCAAGCTCATCGCGAACTCTTCCAACGTTCGCCGGACGAGACGTTCTCGTCCTTGACGGCGTTGCACGAGCATTGTCTCGCGCAGCGCGCTGCGTCCCAGGAACATTGGGTGCCGCCCGTGCGGCTGTCGACGCGTCCCGGTTTGACCCAGCGGCTGCTCTTGGCCACGGGAAACCAGGACGGCAGCGACGGTCCAGGGAGTAGCTCAGGCGTCCTGGAGATGAACGACTGGAGCTTTACCCAGTTGTGCCGGCTGGCCGGTGTCGGCAAGGACACGGTCAATCGGCTCTCGGCCGACACGGCCTGCCGCGTGTTCGGCGAGATGCTGCCTCGTGAGGGCAAACCGTTTCAGTTGTTCACCGCCGGTGACCAACTGCGGTCGATCCACACGACCAGCTACACGCGGCTGTACAACGCCGACGTGCTGTCGATAGTCCGGGAATTCGCCGTGGACTTCCAACCCCCACAGGTTGGCTTCAACGGCGCCACGGGCCTGTATGCCGGGGAGCAGGACATGTTCTGCTTCCTGATCGACCCGACCGGTTGGACCGAGATCGAAGGCCAGGCGTTTGCGCCGGGGTTCTTCGTCTGGAACAGCGAGGTCGGACGACGCACGGTCGGCATTTCGACCTTCTGGTTTCAGGCGGTGTGCCAAAACCACATCGTTTGGGACGCCACGGAGGTTGTTGAGTTCACCCGCAAGCACACCTCGCGGGTCGGGGAGGCGCTCGGAGATATCCGCCGCATCCTTGCCGAGTTGGTGGCCAAGCGGGACGCACGCCGGGACGGGTTCGTCCAGGTCGTGCGGAAGGCGATGCAGACTTCGCTCGGCGACGACGCCGAAGAGGTCGAGCAAGTGCTGGGCAAGCAGGGGATTACCCGGGAGCTGGCCAAGCGTGCGCTCAAGCTCGCCGAAGAACACGGGCGCTTCACCGTGTTCGCTGTGGTCGATGCGCTCACGCGCTTGACCCAGGAACTGAAGCATGCCGGGGATCGCAACGAGGCCGATCAGAAAGCCGCGCGGCTTTTGGCTTTGGTTGCGTAGTTCTGTGACGTTGGAGGAAAGTTCGATGAGTACGACGAAAACGAAGCCTGTCCACGAAGTTCGCTTGGGTCGCATTAAGGCGGCCGTGTGGGCGAACGAGACCGAGAACGGCGTCCGGCACAACGTGACGCTGGCTCGGATCTACAAGGATGGCAACACCTGGAAGTCGACCGAGAGCTTCTCGCGCGACGACCTGCCGTTGGTGTCCAAGGTGGCCGATTTGGCCCACACTTGGATCTTCGAGCAGCAAGGTGCGGCCACATCGGAAGACAAGGCATAGGTTGAGGGGAGGGGACGCGACACGAAGTCGGCATCCCCATCCCCTCCAGAAGGCCCGCTGGTGCACCACCGGGCCTCCTTCTCATCCCGAGCAGTTGCGTCGCGGCACAGCCGGCTAGCGGCGCGGCTCATTCTTCTTCGCCACTTGCTTGGTGGCTGGGGATTTCTTGGGCGCCGGCTTGGTGGTCGGCTTGCGGATCAGGGGAGAATCGTGGTGTCCGTTGGTCATCGCAGTCGCTCCTTTCCGAGCTTTCCAAGGTGCCCAGAAGACGACTCGTCTTCCGGTAATACTTTTGCAGGGTGTCCCGGGCACTGGCGAGCAACACGCCCTCCAGCATCAGAACCCCCACCCAAATCCAAGCGGTTCGCTCCGCGGCGCCTGCCGGTGCAGCGGCCCAGGCCGTCGCCGTCAAGGCCAGGGCGATAAAGCCATTGGCGTAAAACTGGTAATAGCGATAGTGGTTCTCGACCAGCGCCTCGAAGGCCGGCAGGTTGGCTTGGAATCTCGAAAAATCCCACTCGGGGGCCGACAGTCCCGTCCGATGCAGCAGCGTGTCCACCACCAACCACCGCACGGCGCTGACCGTCATGCCCACGGCGAGCGACGCCAGCAGGACAAACAGAAAGCCGCCCACCGACGGGGAGGATGGCTGAGTGGCGGCGATCCACGCCGCGATTGTCGGTGAGAATTGGCCCAAGCCCCAGAGGGCGACGAAGCCCGGGAGGACGTAGGCGATCAGGATGCCAAAGTTTCTGCCGTTGAATGTGTCCAAGGCGCCTTGCGGCCAGCCGGCGGCAGGGCGGCAAGGATCGGGCGGAGCATGCGTTCATCGTCATTTGCGCCAACCGATCGAGCCGGGTCCCGAATAACCTTATATCCGCTTTTCGACTATCCGTTTTTGGAATCTACGATCGGCGGCCCCGGCTGACAAGGGCCACCATGCGAAAAACGACGTTTACCCGTGAATACACCGTCTTGTTGGAGTCGCTGCGGCAACGCCGCGAACAAGCCGGCCTGACTCAAGCCCAACTTGCCAAACGACTTGGGGAGCAGCAGTCGTTTGTCAGTAAGTGCGAGCGGGGCGAACGCCGCTTGGATGTGGTTCAGTTGCGCGTCTTTTGCCGGGCCCTAGGCATGAGCTTGGCCGAGTTTGTCGCGGAATATGAGGCGCGACTGTCCGGACCCAAGCGGCGCTAGACTTATGGATGGCCGTGCTGCCGACTGCGGTTCATGGTACGGCGCCGAGCCATCCTCCTGGCCTCGCTCAGCGCAGCTTGCGCCAGTCGGGTAGGCCGCGTTGCATGGCCTTGGTGGCGGTCGCAGCCGCGAACTTCTCGGGATCGAAGCGGCCGCCAATCCACTCCCGCATCTCTCTATGTTCTTGGTGCTTGGGATTGCGCAGCGCTTCCAGACAGTCCGCGTAGCCCCAGGGGCCGCCGACATCTTCCGGAGGACAAGCCCGGGCCCCATCGACACAGCGCGGATACTTCACGTTCGATTCGGCAGGCAAGGCGCCTTCGTAGACGATCTCGTGCCGCCAGCCGTCACCGAAGTCGTATTCGTAGTAGAAGCGAAAGGATTTTCGCTTCTTGTCCAGTAGCCGGCTCAGACGCAGCTTGGTCGAATCGACGAAGTCATCTTCCTCCCAGCCATTATCCAGCAATTCGGGATCGCCGTAGCGCCGGCCAGCGATCTCGAATTGATGCAGGTGCGAGTTGGTCCAGCCCATCGCGGTTTGAATGTGCTCGTGCAGCTTGTCCAGCGTGCCGTCGGGCACCTGGACCCGCCGCCAGATGAGCGGCTGCACTTCCAACAGCGTGAGCTTGAAATGAAAGACGAGCGCCGATTTATTGGCTTCGGGTTTCGATGCGCGGGGCATGACGAGTTCCTTGCTGGCTCACACCGGACGCAATCCAGACGACCATTTTCTCGGCTTAGGTTCGCATCGCAAGAGCGCGCAATCCGCGCGGTTCGCAAGGACGGATCCGGCCGCCTCATAAAGGACGTTATGCGGCTTTGGGGGCTTGCGGGACGGCGGCAACCGAGACATCGTTCTCAAGTGACGGATCAACCCGAACTGTCGACGATCCCTGGGAATGCAGCCCTGCCGCTGCCACGGTTGATCGCTACGGCCGGACCGGCCGCCATGCGGCGGTTCGTCGAATTCTTTGCCGCTCAGATTCGCAATGCCAACACGCGGGACGCGTATGCCCGAGCGGTGGCCGGCTTTTTAGACTGGGCCGATGCCCGCGGCGTCCAATCGCTCGACCAGGTGCAGCCGATCGTCGTCGCCGGCTACATCGAGGATCTGGCGACGGCCTATGAGCCGCCGACCGTCAAACAGCATTTGGCGGCGATTCGCATGCTGTTTGATTGGCTGGTGGTCGGCCAGATCGTGTCGGCCAATCCGGCCAGCTCGGTCCGCGGTCCCAAACACGTCGTCAAGCGCGGCAAAACGCCCGTGCTCACCGCCGACCAGGCCCGGCAGTTGTTCGAGTCGATTGACTTGGGCACGATTGTTGGCCTGCGCGACCGGGCCTTGATCGGCGTGATGGTTTACAGCTTCGCCCGCGTTTCAGCCGCCGTGTCGATGCGGGTGGAAGACTATTACAGCGAGGGCAAGCGGTGGTGGTTTCGGCTCCACGAAAAAGGCGGCAAGCGGCATGAAGTGCCGGCTCATCACTCGGCCGAGGCCTATCTCGACGCCTACCTGCAAGCCGCAGGCATCGGCGCCGACAAGCGGTCTCCCCTCTTCCGCACCATCGATCGCCATGGTCGGCTCACGCTCCGACCCATGTCACGTGGTGACGCCCTGCGGATGATCAAGCGCCGCTGCCGGGCGATCGGACTACCGGCATCCATCTGCTGTCACTCGTTTCGCGCCACGGGCATCACGGTTTATTTGGGAAACGGCGGGACCATTGAGGGTGCCCAAGCCATCGCGGCTCATGAATCGCCCCGCACAACCAAGCTCTACGATCGCACCAGCGACGAACTGACCCTCGATGAGATCGAGCGGATCGTGATCGGTTAGCGGTGCATGCCTCTTCAGATTCGCCACACCGTCGTCGGGCTTTCTCGGGCAGGCGTCGCCTACGCCGCCTTGTCGAGCGGCCATTCGGCAAACGGCTTCACAATCCGCCGCTTGTAGCGCAGCACCGAGTAACGCAGCTTTTCAAAACCGGCTGCCTGTCGGGCCGTGTTCACGGCTCGCAGGATGTTGAGCAGTTGACGCCGAATCGGCGCATAGGGTTCAAACGGCACCGACCAGAACTCGGCCGCAAGTTTTTCGGCCGTGCGATGGGTGGCCAGGCCCGTGAAATAGTCCTTCAGTTCCCTGTACCGCCGGGTCTCAATTCGTACGTGGGCCCGATACTTCAGGTCAGGGCTGCCGTCTTTGCGGCGCCCGCCGGGTCGATAGCTGATCGAGTACCCGGCATGCTTGATCGGCACCTCGCGCACGTCCTTGATGACGGCCCGCTCCTGTTCAAAGAACGGGTGCCTGCCCGGCGTGGCCAGGATCACAAAGAACCGGCCGTGGCGCAGGTAGCGGAGGTTCGCCTGCCCTTGTTGCTTGCGTCGAGCCCGAGTCCACTTGGTCGCTTGGATTGCGTAGCGCTCCAAGAGCTTGGCGTCGACGGCGCGCGGATCCTTACCGGCCGGGATCGAGCCGGTGACAAAATATCGATAACCGTGCGTGATGTACTGCACCACCTGCTGGACGAAACCTTCCACGCTCGTGGCCTCGACCATCCACCCCTGTCGCACATTGTCTGTTATGGGCCAGCCGGTGGGTTGAGTTGCCTGGCGCACCTTGCGGCTGGCGGCCGCAAGGGGATCGAACTTCCGAATGGCCATTCGGTGTCCTGCATCAACAACAGCCCCGGCGCAGCGAATTCTGGACGCCATGTGGCAGGCTGTGTCAGAATGACACCATGCAGCAACCCGACCCTCGGCCTAAGAGCGTTTCACCGGAGACCCCTGCCATGACCGAAGACGAAGCCCTCACGCGAATCACGGTCGATCCGGCCATCTTTGGGGGCAAGCCGATTATCCGCGGGATGCGGATGGCCGTCGAGCATGTGCTGGGGATGCTGGCCGCCGGCGAGACGCCCGAGAAGCTGTTGCAGGAGTACCCATTTCTGGAACCCGCCGACATCCAGGCCTGCCTGGCCTATGCCCACCGCGCCCTGGCCGGTGAGCAGGTGCATGAGCGGATCGTGAGGGCCAATGCGTCGTGAAGTTCCTGCTCGACGTGTGCGTTTCGTCCCGCTCCCTTGAAGCCTTCTTAATCGGGCGCGCCCACGATGTCGTGTCGGCCCGATCCATCGATCCCCAGGCCAGCGATCAACGGCTTCTGGACCTGGCCCTGGCCGAGGGGCGGATTCTCATCACCGAAGACAAGGATTTTGGCGAACTGGTTTTCGTCCGTCACCTGCCCCACGGGCCGATCGTCCGGCTGGTCGAACTGACGATTGACGACCAGACCCAAGCGCTCGCTGAGTTGCTCGATCGGCATGCCGATGCCCTGACCGGTCCTGTCATCATCACGCTGACCCGCGGCCGCATCCGGATTCGTCTCCGCTCCTAACGCGTCGCGACGAACCAAGGTGTGGGGACTTGTTTCCTGGAACGAGCCAAGTCCCCCAAGCTCACCTTCAAAATCAACATCTTCAACAATCGACGGCCGCGAGCCTCGTGCTCGCCGCCCAGCTACGTCCCATCCTCGCAAAAACGCCTCTGGAAACCCCGCAAAAAACCTCCGCGGATTTAGCTCTGGTTTCACCATCGATCGCAAGCCAATCGGCCTGTAAGCGGACCGCCACGGGCGGCAGCTACTAGATTCCTAGCAAGCTGCCGCCTAATTCATAGGCGGTCCGCTCCTCTAACCTCACGACGAACCCTCCCGGTGTCCAAGTACACCCGTCGGGTGCGTCGTCATTTCGCTGCCATAAGTAGTCCGACCTCCCGATCGGTCCACTTGTGGAGCGAACTCCCTCTTCCAGGACCAAGGATGAATGGCTGCCTGTGCGCAAGCCGGTCCAGCCGTGAGCCTCATGCTCACAACCGGCCGGCCTTCATGCGCCGCGCACACCACCACCCCTGGCACGTCATGCCAGACGAGCAATACCCGTCGCTGCTTTCGTCGTCGCCCTCATCCGGGGAGCCCACTCCCCGGACGCGAACGAGTCGGCCACTGCCTTGCAGCGCGACTCGCGGCCTCCCGGCCTCTCCTACTTGCAGCCCACTCCCCCACTACGGCGTTTGAAGCACCTCATTGACAAGCGAACCAACATGCAGCGGCAAAGTCGGGGAACGCATCCCCTTCCGCGCCGGTCCACGGGGTTCTTCGTTGAGGCACCGGTTACCAGCCGGCGGCCATAGTGGTTCCCACGTTAGCTTCAGTCTTCGCAATGCAGGTCACGTCGGTCAGAGTCGAAACTCAGGCGAATCGTTCCATGTACGGGAGTCCCCTCCCGCCACAGTCGCAGCCGTGCCCATCGGCACGGCCCTTTCTCCGGATCGAATCTAGAAGCGTCCGGTTATCCCTGAACGATCGCTGTTCCCGGTTCGGCAACCCGTCTCCTGCACGGCTCACTGGCAAGCCCTTCTGATGGGCCTTTCATAGTTGAGCTTTTCGCCGTCTGGTGTTTAGCCAGATCGCCGAGGATGGTCAGTCCCCGGTTCCTGATCGTCGCCGATCAGAAAACTCCCTACGCCAGCCAGGTTGAAGGAACCATGTCGAGCATGGCCCGTCATCCCCCTGGACGGGATTTGCACCCGCTTTGAACTGAAACGGCCTCGATTCGCATCAGCGGTCGAGGTTGTTCCGTGTCGCCCAGATTTTTTGGTTCTGCGCCGCGCTGCGCGGGGAAGGTCGCTGGGGGCCGAAGCGGCGGGCTCCGCTGGCCAACGGCCGAGGGGTCCCGGGGCAGGCCGTCGCGAGGCCGGGGTCCCAGCGAGCTTCCCGCGTCACGTGGAGAAACGTCTGTTCTCACGGGCAGCGGCGAAGAACCAAGCTCGATTGGGCTCGCGAAGCGCCAGCGGCTCGGCATTGCAGGGCGTCGTGCGCCCCCCGCAGCGTCGGGCCGGCGTGGATCTGCGAACGCCAATCGCCATGGGATAGAAGTGCTGGATTACTCCATCCGTGGGTCCCTTCTCCCTTACAAGGGGAGCATGGAACCGATGGGATTACTCAGCACAGCCTCCCTCGAACCGGACAAGCACGATCTCCATGCAATCCGGCTCTACGGGCGTGGGCGCAATCATGCGAAGTTGGTGGCTTCGCGGACCCTTAGCCTGGTGGGCACCAGGTTTACCGGGCGCGCCCCGCTGTCTGGCAGACGTCAAGCTCAGCTTTTCTCAAGCGTCCCTGACGACCGCAGGACCTATCCGTGTCCTGCACGGGCGAGCATAGCGCAGGGGGGTGGGGTTACTCAAACGGGCATTGCAAACGCGACCAGCGTTTGCATCGGTCGATGTGACCGGGACGCGTAATAATTCAGCACATTCTGCGTCGAAAGGCTGACGGTATCGCGACGCACGTGTGATTCACGCCGCGAAGTTGGGCTAGAAAGCCGGGAACCGGCGTCGGCACGGTCCTACTCGTCGACCTGCACCTCGATCTCGGCTTCGATCTCGGCTTGCAGCTCTATCACCGCCGTCCGCAGCGGTTCATAGATGGGGATTTCCTGTCCCACGATGTCGAACGTGACCACCAGCGCGTAACGGGCCACGGCATCGGGATCACGGCTCCAGCCCTGATGGCCGCGCACCGCGATGCAAAAGTCCTCTGGAAGGGCGTTCGATTTGACGCTCGCCCAGTCCTTTTGAACGGTGCCGACGTTGCGTCGAATGTCGCGAATCGTTCCCCAGTTGCTACGGGATTCGATGGTCCAGCCGATGGCACCGGGACTTTTCGGCGGATCAACGTCCCGTTTGACGGCGCGATCACGAAAGTCGGAGAAAGGCTCTCCGCGGCCGTTGCTGATCCAGTCGAGCCACGTTGCAAGATACCCCTGCGGGGTGCGACGGGTCCGGCGCGGTGCGGCGGCGTACGAGAGCGTGACATCGATGCGGACGTCGTAGTCCTCCGCAGGCGCGCGGAGCATCGCCGGAATCGGCACCTGGTAGATGTGACAGTCGCCGGGGCCAAGCGTCTGCTCCTGGTGCGTGATGAAAGTCGTCCGAAAGTTGGTATTGGTCGTGGCTCGCTCGATGTCGGGAATTCCGAATCCGATTCGCCGAAGCAGGTTTGTCTGTTCTTCGGCGCTCAGCTCATTCGACCACTCCGGCCAGCGCGCCGATTGGACGATCAAGGCCCGGTAGAGCAGACAGGACTCTTCTGGCAGGATTGACTGCAGGCGGGTGGCAATCCTCGTGACTTTGGGCGCTGCATAGGACGTACCGACCTCGTCGCGATCAAACGCCGGTCCGCCGTGTATGGTCGACCGCACGAGTTCGGGATAGCAGTCGCGGCCGACGGTTGGCGTGTCCACCGTCGGCGGATTGCCACCGCTGATTAGCGAGTCGCCACCATACTCGACGACCTCCGGCTTGATCGAATCCCAGATGCCGAGCCCGGCTCGACTAAAGGCGGACGGCTGACCGTTTTCGGAAGCCAGACTCCGCCAGCCGTTGCCTTCAAAGGCGCCGTACGCGACGGAGCCCACCGTGATGGCCTGGAGACTCTGAGCAGGATTCGCCACCCGGCAGGCGCTCTCGGCAAGATAGGTCGGATAGTGCCTTCCGCTGGCAAGATGTTCGGCGATTCCGGGTCGAGGAACCGGCCGAGACGACTTCAGATTGCCGGAGCTTTGAATGATTAGAACGTCATAGTCGTTGCAAAGCAGATCAATCTCGGCCGCCCACGCTGACATGTGCCGCATGCGGCACGGCGCATCGGCGTTGATGGAGTGGTTAAAAATCCGCGTGTGGCGTTTCCCTTCGTGGTAGCGCCTGACGACTTCCCGCAGGACCGCCGGCGGGAACATGGCTTCGGGCATTCGGCAGCCATTGTCGAGGACACGTGCGTTCTGCACCCAGCATTCCAGCAGCACTTCACCCGATTTCGGAACGCCTTCGCCGTGCAACACAGCACCGGCGACGCGCGTGCCGTGCCCGCCGGGAGGGACGTGGTCGCCGACGTCGGAATCTGAGACGTTGGGGAGGAAACAATGCGAGGTTTCCTTGTCGATGCCGGGTTCCAGCAGGAAGTGTTCTTCTTGAATGCCGCTGTCGACGACGCAGACGGCGGGGGCGGTGGAAGCGGGCGGCAGGATATTGAGCCGTGCCTGGGCAGCCTTGAGTTCGCGGGCCATCTGTTGCGGCGTTTCGATGTCGTCCGGCTCCGCGACCTCAAAGATGTAGGCATAGTTGAGGACGAGGTCTTTGAGGCCCGCGCCCGAAATCCGCAGACGCAGCGTGAAGCTGTCCGGCAGCGTCAGGGCGCTGGCGTCGACGTCGTTCACGTCCATCAGGATTGCGGCCTGGTAGAAATTGACGATTTCACGGACTTCCCGAAGTCGCTGGTCCTTCAGCGCGTCCCACTTCTCGTAGGCTTTGAGGCGGCTGGTTGACCATTCGTTCTCCTTGCGAGCCCACGTCTCGTCTTTCCATCGCGGATTGCGCTTCGGCTTGTTCGAAATCTCCCACGTGCCGACACAGGCGATGCTCACGTCGCAAATGTACTGGCTATCGTCAGCAATCGACGACCATTCCTGGAACAGGACGTCCGTGAGCACCAGCCTCAAGCGATCTTCCTGCGTCAGGTCCACGCGGAGTTCGTGAATCTTCGCGACGTTCGCCGACCCGCTGATCGTGCCGATGAAGTCGGTCAGCTTCTGCTGAAACAGCGTCAGATCGACGTCCTCGGACGCGACGATGACGAAACCATCTTCCTGTTCTGAGACAATCTCGATCTCGAACTGCCGGCGCAAGTCGTCCAGGTCAAGTGACGTGTCGATCTTCAGCAGCAGCGGGATGCCTGTGATGGGAGGTAGTCCGTTTTGAACACGGGCCCGCTGGCGAGCCTGCCAGTCGGCGGTGACGCTGGACGTGTGGGTGCGCAACCCGCCGGCATGGATTGTGCGATTAGCTTTGTTGATGGCGGTCGTCGGGTCTTCCGGCTGGGGCGCCTGCGGAAATCGAGCCGGTCCATGCTCCCGAAGAACGAGCGGGAGGTATTCGAACTGATGAGTTGCGGGCATGGGTCAATCGGATTACCTCTCGCAATTGCCGTGTCTGATTTCGCTGACGGTTTTGAGCAGTAGCGGTTCCGTCACGATTTTTTCACCGTAGAGGACCGCCAACTTGGCAGCATCCTGCGCGGCTTTGACGGCCATCGCCGCAGAGGCACCAGCGAGTTGATGGACGATGGCAGACCAGTTGATCTGGTCCGACACCGTGACCGAGGACAAAGTCATTCGCAAAAGCTTGTCGATTTCGTCGGGGCCTGGCGGCGGTACCTGGAAGACGTCGTCGAACCGCCGAAACAGTGCCGTGTCGAGAGAAGCTTCGACGTTTGTCGTGGCAACTAGCAAACCGGGGGCGTCGTACTCCTCCATCAATTGCAGTAGTGAATTCACGATCCGTGAGGCCTCGCCGATGTCTTTGGAAGTCGTCCGGGAACGCGCGATGAAATCGCATTCGTCCAGCAGCAGAACGCACGGCCGCTCCCCCGCCGCCTCGAAGACCGACCGCAGGTTGGCCGCGGACTCTCCGAAGTACGATGAGAGCAGCGCATCAAAGCGAACCTTGATCAACGGCAGCCCGGTGTTCCACGCCAGGCGTTTCGCTCCGAGCGACTTGCCGCACCCAGGCGGGCCGTAGAGCAGAATCGTTTTCCGGTTTCGCAGGCCATAGGCTCCCAGCCGCTCGCGGGCGGCGTATTCGCGTTCAATCCGGGCGAATCTCTCTTCGACGTCTGGCGGCAGCACCATGTGGTGCTCCAACGCATCCCGCGGGATCACGGTGGCGAGCAATTCGCCATGCCGGCGGCTGAGTGGAAGTTCCTTGAGACTTCGTTCACTGTCCGTCGTTGATCGCACAGCACCCTTCTTCGCACGTGGCTGCCTCAAAATGGTTTCCAGTTGGTCGGCGAGCCGCGTGTGCCCGCTCTTCCGCTCTGACTCAACCACCTTTAGCGCCAGGCGTTCCAGATCGCTCTGCGACCCGTCGGCGATCGCCCGCACGATCCGCTTAATGATGTCAGCATTCATGCGCGTCAGCCCTTTCGCGTTCGTGGCGCTTCATTGTCGGGCTTCCGCCAGTTCGCGCTGGCTAAACGCGGTGTCCGGCTCGTCGAGCACGTAGCTCCAGCCCTCGGACTGCTTCTCCGACCGGATGGAGTGTCCCCGTTCTTTTAGAGCGCAGATTGCCCGTGACACCGTCGGTACGGAGACGCCCAATTCGTCGGCGATCATCGGCGTCGAGTACCCGCCTGCCCGGACCAATGCCAGGACGGCCTCAAGGCGTCTCTCGATCTCCAGCGAACGTTGGTAGAGCATCGCGGAATTCCTCTAATTGTCTCTATCGGATTCTGATAGACTTGCTAATGAATCTTCTCTTGCAAGAGGCAGTCCGTCAACGTCGTTCATCGGAGATTCTAGAACAGCCCCGAATCGGCTGCTGGCAAATCAAAGCCGAGAATTGACTGCATCGAGCCCTGTTCACCAGATTGCCAACTACAGAAGGCCCTCCGAGACCATGTTGGCGACTGTAGTTGATACCTCCCGAGTTTGCCCGGCCAAGTGACCCTACCAAATTGCCTGGGTGGATCTCCTGGCGCATCGTGCCGCACCTTCGCAAAATGCACCGTTCCAACACGCCAAGGCACCGTTAGGCGCGGGCGCGCGTTTGCGCGAAGCTCGCATGCGTCGTGTTGCCTTCCAAGCAAGTCACAATCGCGCTCGCAAGTGCCGTCGGATTGTACCAACTGGCCGCCTGGATTCGTAGCAGCGGGATGGCGGAGACTGCCAGCGCCTCGTCGACAAACGCATCCCGTCGTCGGCGACTGGCTTTTTCGTGGGACCGATCATCCAGTTCGATCGCCGCCAGGACCTCGGTTGTCCGGTAATCGCAGACCACGAAGTCGATATGATGCCGGGCAATCAGGTGCCCAAAGCCGGCCTGCCAGTCCCGATCGGAGCAGGTGATCAGATCGGCTAGCCGGACCTTGAAGGCCACGTGGTACTTTCCGCCAATGGCCAGGCGAAGCACGCGATAGAAGGCCGCCTCCCCTTTGCTCAGCAGGGGTCCGCGACGGCGATAGGGTAGCGCCCTGCCGCACCTGTCCGGCGGTCGCCGACGATGACGATTCTGTTTGCGTCTCATGCCCAGGTTATGGGCACCTTCGTGGCCCACGTCGCCTGGGGCGCTGGTCTCTCGGGTCGGCCGCGGACGTTTCTCCCATCAGCATGGCCCTGAGCAACCGCGTGCCGCTTGGGCGTCACTGGCGATTGCAGGGGGCCAGCGAATTTGGCTGTTGCCGATTGCCGACCCCGGGTCCTCGCGGGGCGGCTTCTGCTCCACCAGACCACGCCGGTGCGTGGAGCAGAACCCGCCCCTTCTTTTGCGAGGACCCACCGATGACCAGCGCCACCGTCGTCCACACGTTCACCGCCGGCACCATCACGGCCCAGGTCGTGCGCACCCCCGGCCGCTGCCAGGATCAGTTCAGCATCGTGCTTCACGGCGAAGGCTCGCCGGTCGATCGCCAGGAGGCGCAGCAACAGGCTGAAATGTACATCGCCTACCAGGTGCAACTGGCCCGCATGGCGTGGTGCCCGTCGTGTGGCGGATAGGGGGGTTTGCTCAGGAGTACGAGCCCGCCGCGGTGAGCGCGACGCGCCGCATCAATGCGGCCAGTGGCCTTCGACGATGATCTCGCCCAGGGTTTCTCCTAATCGTTTCCAGAGCGCTTCGCAGCGGTCGAAGCGTCGTTTCAATTGGCGGAATAGCTTGACCTCCGCGGGCCGCATCACCGACTCCGTTCCCTGTAATCCGCTCAACAAGATGGTGCATTCGATACAGCGCTCGTAGATCTCCGCATCGAGCGATTGCAGTCGTTGCTCTTGTTGCCGGCCGACTTCATTGGCGGGCCCGTTGACGATGGCGGTCGTTGCCACCTGGAGTTTCTCAACGAACAATTCGGCCTTATCCACACACTTGCCGGCGCGCCGAAGCACGCGCCCGATGGTTTTGTTCCACAAGTTGCTCATGGACGGAGCATGGCATGGCGCTGACGAACACCACAACGGGCCTTTTTCATGCGTACGAATCGCCCGGGGGCCCTGGCCTCGCTACGACCTGCCCCCGGGGGTGCCTCGGGTGCGGCGACGACCGACAAGGGCAGTTCGATGTCGGTCGTCTGGACCCTCACCCCTTCTCGCTCGGCCCCCCGGACGCTTCGCGAGCGACAAGAACCGCAGGTCAACGTGCAGGCATTCCACTACAGGTAGGTCACTGTGCCCCGCAAATCCTCGGCCGCATGATCGATGGCCAGGGCATCCAGGGCGGCGATGAGTTGGCCTACCGTGCGTTGCCGTTCGGTCCAAAAGACGATGCCCGCGTGCAGCGTAGGATGCTTCGCGTGGAGCTTGAGGAAGTCCTGATCGCGCGTGATGAGCACGCGGTCCTCGCGCAGCGCGAACGCCAACTGCCGATCGTCGGTTGCTGACAACAGCAAGGCATCGCTGGTCGTGGTGACATCAAATCCACGTGGGACCAGACCTTCGGCCACCGCGTGCGGCATGTTCTCGTCAAGATGGAAGCGAATCGTCATGCGCATCCTTGCCGACGGACGCTCGTTGGGCAGCTTCCGCTTGGCGAGCGTATTGCTCGTCCACCCTCAGGCACTCGCGAACTTCGTCCCGGTGGTCGAAGTAGTACGACAGCGCAGCATGCACCTGCGCCAGACTCAAGTGAGGATATTCGCGGACGATCTGCTCCGGCGAGAGACCGTGCCGTTCGTGGTCGGAGACGATGTCTTGAACGCGAATTCGGGTCCCAGCAATGTAGGGCCGGGGTTGGCCGTCGCGATTGGGACGAATCTCAATGTGACTGTTGATGACGGGCTGCATACTCATTCTTCCAGGATATCACAGAAGACAGAAACGGGCCACGCATGGTTCGGACGGACCCGTAGCAAACCGCCCCGAAAGAGCCGCACGCAACAAGACTTCGAGAGCCTTGGCAGCGGCGCTGGCCGGGCCAACAATTCGGAAGAATCCTCGGATCATGGGCGATCCCTGCCCCGGTTCATCGCCGCCGCCTGGGTCGACGGTTTGTCGTTCCCAATTCCCGCTGTCCGTCGGCCCATTGTCCGCCAATGCGCCGCAATCAGTTCGCGGCGGAAGGAGGCGAACAATTCTCCGCCGCTGGCTCGCAGGCGCTGGAGCGTTGCCGCATGAAATGGGTCCGCGGCTGCGACGGCGGCCTGTTCGTGGGCCGTGCGCGTAGCGTCGTCGAGCGATTGCCAGAACCGATCAAACTCGTCGTCGATCACCGGCGGTGCGTCAGTGGTTATGGCTTGCAATCTCGACGGATTTTTTGATTTCACGGAACGGAGGCGGCAAGCCGGCCGAAGTTCTTTGGGCAGCGGGTAATCCTGCCGAATCGCCTCAATCAAGAAACCGGGCGGATTCTTGGCCACGCGCCGATCGCGCTTGGCAATCAGCCAATCGACGAGTTGCAGTTTTTCGGTAATCCGCTCCGCGGAGAACTCACCACAGATTTCTCGTGAGCGACTCGCCGAGACTCCCCGCTCGATCAGTTGGCTTTCGAGCGGCGCTACGGAGCTTGGTTCGGCTTTGTCGACCGTCTTGTCGGCTGCCGCCCTGCCCAGCGTAATCACCCAGTCCCCTGGCCCGCGCTTGCGGTACCGCCGATCTTCAGTCAACGGCTCCAAAAATCCCACGGCTTCGAGTTCCTCGATCGCCGGCTGCAACCGCCGCTTGAGCTGTGCCGTGTCGTACGACCGCGAAAACCCCACGTGCTCGCACGCAAACGTCCGCAATTCAAACTCCAAATGCCGAGCCCGATAGAACCGCTTGTCGAGAAACCGGTACGCCTGCCGGGCGGCGGCGTTTTGCAGCCGAAAATACAATTCCAGATCGAGCCGCTTGAAGTTGTTGGCCTGCAAGCTGCCAAACAGCACGTCGTTCCAGGTGCAACTCGATAGGGCCTCGTCGTCGGCCTCGCCACGGCCGCGGAGTTCGACCGACTCGATCACGTGAAACGTGCGGCTCCGCCACTTGCGGCCCGAGCGGTCCCACCAGGCGTGGTTGTAGTAGAGGGTCACGCCAGCCCAGCGATTGAGCGACTCATCCAACCGGCGATAGGACCGGCCGCCCTGACCCCAGCCGAGCAGCTTGGCCAGCTCGTAGCGGGTGAACTGGACGGTGCGTTGGGTCAGGCCGTTGCGCAGATTAGTCAGGTACAACAGGACCAACAGCACGTCGCTATCGCGCGGCGTCGGCAGGCCGAAATGATCGCTGGCTGAGATGATCAGTTTTCGTTGGACGGTTTTTTGATGGCCCTCGTCGAAGATCTGGTCCTCAAACGACAGCGTCTTCACGTCGCGATCGACCCGATGCGCGATGGCCGCCAGCGGGAATTCGGCCACGTTGAGTTCGTCGGTCCCCAGCTTGGGCTCGAATCGCAGCAGTTGCGGCTGCGGCTTTTGGACAGTGCTCGGCTTCAAATCTCCTCGTCAAAAATCAAAAAACATCATCCGGCCCGTGTTGTTGATCTTTTATAGATCTTTATTGATCAGATCTTTACCGTCGCGTAAGGGCCCGTCGCGACTGGCGAATCCGAGTGAAAACCTGCCTCAGAACCCGGTACCTTTGGGGCGATTCCTGTCTCGGTGCCCGGTAGTTGCCTGTCTCAGAGCACGGTATCCGCCTGCCTCAAAACCCGGTATGCCTGTCTCGGTTCACGGTACGGCTGCGGGCGAAAACCTGTCTCAAAACCCGGTACCCAGCAGACCTGCCCGCCACCCTACTCTCACGAGTCCCTGAGCGTGAAAGGCCTTACCAAAAAACTTCAACCGAGTTGAACCTAGCCGACGCTAACGCGCTGGTATGCGACCTGGCAAGTCACGATCTTGCGGGCTTGCCGAGCGGCCGGCCTGCAAAGCCGTCTGTTGGTTGGCCAGCATGTCAGCAAGCTGACTGGCTTGCCGAAGCGTAGGTCTGAAATCCGACCGGCAGTCTGACGGACATGCCTGCTTGCCAACATGCCTGCCAAAAAACCTGCTTGTCAGCCGGCAGGTTTTCGCGCTACGGTCCCCAGCATGTTCATCGCGCTAGTCAACGAAAAGGGTGGGGTCGGTAAATCGACGTTGGCCGTGCACCTGGCCGTGTGGCTGTTCGACCGGGGTGCCAAGGTGGCCTTGATCGATTGCGACAAACAACGTTCCAGTTCGCAGTGGCTGGCCGAGTGCGAGCCGGGCGTGACGATCCGGGTCGCCGATACCCCCGAAAATCTGGCCTCAGAGGCCCAAGGTTTGCGCAGGAGCCACGATTTTCTGGTGGGGGATGGTCCGGCCGGGCTGGCGGACATTTCGCGGACTCTACTGCTGTTGGCGGACCTGGCTGTGTTTCCCATTTCGCCGTCGATTTTGGACCTGCGGAGTGTCGCCGAAGCGACGCGCGTGTTGCAGTATGCCCACAGCATCAACCAGGGCCGGCCCGAGGGACGGCTGGTGCTCAACCGGATGCGGACCCGCGACACGATCAGCCGGGAACTCAAAAAAGTCGCGCCCAGTTTGGGACTGGCCGTCGGCAACTCGGTGATCCGCGACCTGCAAGCGTATCGCGATGCGGCCCAGCAGGGGACGGTCGTCACGCGGATGGGAACTCGCGGTGCACACGCCGCGCACGAGTTGACGCAGTTGTTCGTCGAGTTGTTGACCGACAAGCTGGTGTTTTTGGACGGTCGGTCGGTGGACGTTACGGTTGAGAATTTAGAGGAGGGGACAGACCATGACCGCACGAAGATCGCTCGATAACGCGTTGGACATATCGGCCGACAAGCTGGCCTTCATCCGCGGGCAAGCTGCCAAGTCCACAGTCACGTTGAACGCGCCGGTCACGAGTCCTCCAGTGCCGGAAGAAGAAGCGTTTCCCGAGCCCGTCGCCAACGCCTCCAAACCGCCCGCAAGACCCCGTAACCGGCGCGCCGATCCGGCCGCGACGGGCCAAGCTGCCGTGACGGCGGCCTACGCCGACCAGTTCCGTGTGGGCCTGACCGTGCGAATCGCCCCCCAAATCGCCGATGCCCTGCGCCGCGCCCACCTGGAACACAAACTCCGCCGGCAGGCGCCCGACACGCAGCAAGAAATCGTCGAGGTGGCCTTGACCCACTGGCTAAAAGATCACGGTTTTTGGGCCTAATTTGGCTTCGCGACCATGTTCCAAGCTCCGCTAACACGCTATGGACCGGCAGGTACAATAGCCAATTCACCACGACGGTCAGCCCCCAGGCTGTGCCCCACGGTTGCCCTGACGGACACGCGTTGCTTCTGGGCGCTACCGATCCCCCTAAGGTGCGAACACCTTGTCGGATGCAGATCAGTCTTCGAGTGCGATTCCCTGGGAACTTCGTAGTCCCTCGCGCGGCTCCGCTGCGCTCGATCTGACGGAGTTCGATTTCGGGATCGTGGCGCTGTGGTTCCAACTCGACGGCCCCGCGGAGTTGGTGGTCGAGCCCCACGGCCACAGCCAGATCCCCCAAGCCGCGCTTCGCGCGTTTGCCGCGAAACTGCGTCAGGCTTATGCGGCGCATCAGGGCACGCTGGCCGGAGTCCGACCGTGTTGGGTGTTTGCGCACCTGGCGACGACCTTTGATGGCAGCTTTGACTTCTCGGGGCAGCATCAACCGGCTACCGTTGCGCACTTGGTGAGCCAGTTCCACTGGCAACCGGATGCGGCAACGCACGTCTTGCGACCGGCACGCTACGAGTTTTTCGCGACGTTTGCTACGGACGCCGAACGTGCTAGCCTGCAATCCTTGCTGGACGAATCAACTTCACAACACCCAGGGCGTGCACCGCAGAGCGCCACGGCCACGACCGACGTAGACTTGGCGCAATCGTCGCTGGGCGTATCCGAGGCATGGCGGCTGATCGAACAGTTGAAGGACATGGTCCCTGGCCTGATGCAAGCGGATGCCGTACCGGCGTCCCACAAGTCGTCGCTCCAATCGGCACTGGCCGAACTCTATCGGAGCAGCTTCGATGCCCCGGCGGCAAACACCCCGGGGATGAACACGGCCAAAGAACTGCAGCCGCTGATTGAATTGCCCAGCGCGTCATTTTTCACCACATTTGAAACGGCCACACGGGAAATTTCTTCGGCCGCCAAGGTGGCCATCTTTCAGGAATGGCTTGTCCGGCAGGCGGGGACCGATCTGGGATCTTTTGAGGCCAACCGGACGCTTGCTACCCAGATTCAGGAGTTGGCCAAGAAACTGGGGCAACGGTTTCGCTGCCCGGCGCGACGCCGCAGTGCGAGCCCAGGCCCCCTGGCGTCGGCCTGCGGCGTCGCGGCCCATCTGCGGTTTGCACGCTACGGCCGCTACAAGGACGGGGCTTTTGCGTTTGCACACAGCCAGGGGGGCACCGAAAAGACTCACGGCCACGGCCGTAAGCTGCCCCGCCTGGTGTTGATGCCGGCCTCCGAGAATACGCGGGTCGATTGACCCGGAAATTCTTTTAGAACCCCGTAACGTATCAATTTTTCAGAAAATTCAAAGCTACCCGATTGACGAAAACGCCTTTAGCGTTATCATGCCGTTGGCGGCCTGAGGAAGGCCCTGTTTCTCGAAAAAAACTCCGGTTTCTGCGGCAGTGGCTGGTGAACCAGCCCCCTTCAAAAAATCAGACAGAGAAAGATTTTCGGAAATTTTTGGGCTGACTTCCGCCGGCGCGGCGGAGAGCGCTACCTGCCGGCAGGTAGGCGACCGCACATCGCATCCCCAACAAGGAGCTTCCGATGGGGTCGAAAACAACCTCACTCGCGACCGCGATGAACAACGTGCGGGCTGAGCTCGAAGCGAGCGTGCAACCCCGGGTCGTCGAGCAGTCGCAGTCGATACCGACCAACCCGGGGCTCGACGCGCTGCGGAAGCAGATTCTTCAGGCGCTGCTGCGCTCCGCCAAATCTCAAGCCGACTCGCTGCGGCATGCGATCGCCGCGGGTGCGGGGCTGCTGCAAGCGAGGCAGCACGTTTCCCCGGGCCTATGGCTCGATTGGATCCAAGGCAATTTCTCGGCTCAGACGGGTCTGACGGAGCGGACGGCGCAGACGTATATGGCGCTCGCCAAACGTCAGGACGAGTTGGTCCGCTATGCCGATACGAAGCGCGCTTCGCATCGGGGCCGGAAGCTGCTGCACAACCTGTCGATTCGCGCGGCTGTCGGCGTGCTGCGTCAACTCGACCGCGATCAGCAACCCCTCCCCAAAAAACGCCGGGCAGCGCGCCAGGAGTCGAGCTTCGCGTGCGCGGCGCAGAAGAGTCGATTCGCCGACAACCTGGCGATCGGCCAGCCGTTGCCGGGTCAGCGGCGCGTGCTGCTCCAGGCGGCGCTCAACTCGGTCGAGGACACGATCGACGTGGCCGTGGTCGGCCGCGACAAGGGAGACCTCGATTGTGCCGTGCTGATCGTGCCGCTCGATCCGCTGGCTGCATGGTTCGCCAAACTCGCCGACTACCCGCTGGCGCTGTTGAACAAGCCGGTGCGGTTTCCCTGGCGCGCTGCCGATCCGGGCCGGATGGCGCCGCCGCGCCCGGCCCTGTTGGTACTGCTGGGCGAAGCGCGCGATGAGGGACCCTTTGCCCAGTTGTGCCGCCCCCACGGCCACGTCTATGTCCCGCTGCGGTTGTGCTTGAACCAGGAGGAATCCCATGTCGCGCAGTGATCGTTCCCGCCACCGAGAGGTCGCCAAAATCCTCAGCGGCCCAGGTGGTGCCTCGCATCCGGTGCTGGAGTCCGCGGGGCTGCTGGGCATGCAATTGGCGGTGGCTTGCGATACGAGCCAAGAACTGGGCACGTTGAAGCTGGAGTTCGCCGGTGCGCCGATCAAGTCCTGGCCGCTTGCCGACCAAGACACGTTGGCGTCGCTGCTGCAAAACACCCCGAGCGCGCCGGCATTGCGCGAGGCACTAGGCCACCGGGTCGGGATTGGTCTCGGTGCGGGGCTGGGGCAGATCCCCGCGATCGGTCATCTGGCCGGCGTGCGGCTGGTTCGCAGCGCTGAATTTTCTCATTGGCTGCAAAACGACCTGCTCCAGCAATTGTTGAAGGCCTATCCGGCCGGGCTGAAGGCGATCGAGCACTACCAGATCATCGGCGGCTGCGGCGCTACGGCCCAAGGGGCCCACCCGCCGATCGAACAAGAGTTGGTTCACCTGCTGGCTGCCGCGACCGGAGCACGGGTCCACCAGCGCAAGTTCTTGATCGGCCTGCCCGCTTATCTGGGCTTGGGCGAACGCGTGGTCGGCAACGCCGGCAGTGCGACGGCCGAGGCCCTCGATTGGGTCGTCCGCAACGATCGGGCCACCAAGGAAACCCGGCTGCTGGTTTGCATGGACCTGCCCAACTGCGGGCAGAACGATGCTCTCCGCCACATGTACACGAAGCTCACCTTCACGGCTGCCTGGTGCCATGCGGTCGAGACGCTGTTGGACCGCATCACGGCCAATGCTTCGCTGTGCAGCGACATTGGCCCGGTCGTCATCCAGCAGGCCGATTACTTCCGCGCTTTGACCGATGTGGAAATCGCCGCGGAAGTGGCCCAGGCTTACTTGCCCGAGATCGCGCAACTGCGAGGCGCGCCGGTCGATCCCGATCTGGTCCGCGGCCTGAAGGTGGCCTTGCAGACTCAGCGGCGCCCGCGTCCGTCGATCGAAGAACTGGTCGAGGAGATTGCCGAGAAAGCGGTCGATCAGATTGTCGCGGCCGTCTGCGAGCCGGGCGAAACGCTTTCCGCCTCGGTCGTGGCCGAATTGGCCTCGGGTGATTGCGTGGCAGTGGATCGACTCCAGGAAGACTACCTGGGCGTCTGCCGCACGCCGACGGCGCTGCAGCAGCGGCTGACGCTGATGAGATCGCTGACTCGAACCTTGAAGCGCGAGGTGACGTTTGCAAGCGAACGCTGCGCAGAATCCAACGAAGTCTTCATGCAAGCCGAAGCGCGTTTGGAGCGGGCCACGCTGGCGCTGCAATCTCCGCCCTGGTGGGCATTCTGGAAGACGCCCGCACAGGGGGAGTTGGGCTTCCTTGACCGGGCCCGTCAGGCGCGCGAAGCGGCCGACGTGCGGTTGCGGGACACGGCCGAGCATCGCGCGCTGTTGACCGCGGCGGCAGCCGTCGAACAAGAGACTCAGCACCTGTCCGAACAACTGACGCGGCTGGAGGACTCGCTGCAGCGGATCGCCCACGGGGCGGCCATCAGCAAGTCGCCCTGCATCAACCCCATCTCCCTCGACGAGAATTTTTTGCGGCTGCAGGAAGCGATCCGCGATCCGGCGGAGGCGGCCGTGTTTCAGCTGGCGGCGCACTCGGCCGAGTCGCTGACCCTGGACGGCTTGGCCAAGACGCTGGACGCCGCCAGCCCGCGGCTGGCCGACGTGATCGAGGCGATTCGCTGCCCGCACTTCGCCGTCGAGGGACCCGTGTGGGGTTGTCAGCCCGTCTCGGTGGAGGCGCCGCTGCAAATCACCGTATTGCCGCCCGTCTCGGCTCACTTGGCGGCCAACTTGCAGCGCTACCTGCAGGATGTCGATCCGCAACGGTTGGTGGCCATCGCCGACACGGCCCAAACGGGCGTGATTGGCGCGGTTCGATTGAGCTACCGCTTCCCGCGGATCGCCGCGGACGTGCTGACGCCCATCTTGCGGCATGCCGTGGCTCAGGCGCTCGCCGCCCAGCGGGATTTGTTGTTCCCGCGGGGCACCGAGCATTTGCAGCGTCTTGGATTCATCGTTGGCGACGAATCGCAATCCGACGTTTCTTGATCCGCCTGGCGTGCCCACGAGGCCGGCTGAGCACATCCACCTTCAAAACAGAAAGGACCGACCACCATGAATCGCATGGCCTCCTGGCTCACCGGTGTTAGCGTCGTGCTGTGCGTCGCGTACTTGGCCGATTGGCTGCGCGCAGACCGGCTGGCGATCGCCTGGCCGTTGATGTTGCTGGTGCTGGTGCCGCTGTGGTTGGCCGCGCGGCTGGCCACCGCGCGTCGGCGCAAGACTCGCCGCGCCCGATCTGCAACGCCTGAGCCGCTGCTGCGCTTCGTTTGGCTGGGGCTGGTGAAGGGGTTGGCGCTGGTCATGACTCTGGGGCTCGTGTTCGCCGTGGTTGATCGGCTGCCGCTGGAGCGGCAGTGGCTTGATGCGGATCGTGAGGTGCTTGAGCAGCTCATCCGCACGTTGGAAGAAGCTGGTCAATGGAAGGCAGCCGCTGGCGAGTTGCATAAGCGCCTCGAACGCCCCACGTCACCCGGCTGGCGGCGAGTCCTCGCTCGGCACCACTACGATACGCTCGTGCGTGCAGCAAGCGTCCCCGGGGAATCCCAGGCCGAAGCGCTGTTAGCGCAAGCTTGCCAACGCGCACGCAGCGACAAGCTCAACGACACGTCGGCCGTCGCCACGCTCAAGCGGCTCGCCGCTGAACGACAATCGGCCGCCAGGGCAGCAAAGCACGCCGCCGAACTGCTCTCGCTCCGGCAAAGCGCCACGACCCAGGCCGACGCGCTAGCTCAGGCCGCAAATGATGCCCTGCGCCAAACGGAGCAGCAAGCCGCCGAACGGCAGCAGGTCTTCGACGTGTTGCTCACGACGGCCGCTCAGGTCGAAGACCTCGACAAGCGTGCCGAGCAGCTCGCCGATGCGAGCGAGTGGGCAACGCGCTGGGGTCTGGATGCGACTCGGGCTCAAGCGGCTCTGTTAGCGATTACCGAACAGCGACGCAGCCTGGCGCCGATGAACTTATCAGCCGAATGTCGCGCCGAATTCCGTCGCGTCCTCACGTCGCTTGCGCCGCCAGTGGCCATCGTCGATCTGGTCGTCAAAGATCGCGACGGCCAATCCATCGGCGATCTGCGGGCCAAGGATTTTCGGGTTACGATCGGCGACCAGGCCAGCGCGCCTGTGTGGTCTGCTACGTCAGTCGTGCCTACCACCCAGCGGCCCAGCGTGTTCGTTCTGCTGGACGTTTCCGGCAGCATGGCCGGCGAGGCGTTGGCCGCTGCCAAACAGGGCCTGGGACAGTTCTTTCAAGCGACCGACGGAGAAGTTGAAGTTGCCCTGACAACCTTCAACGACCGGATCGTCGATCGATTGTCTTGGACCACGGAGACCACGCAGGGCGCAGCAGTGCTGCGTCATGTCGAAGCTACCGGCGGCACGCTCCTGTATGGCGGTTTGCAACATGGCCACGATCGCATTCAAGCTCGGCTTGCACCACGCATGCTCTTGGTCATCACGGATGGCGGCAATTCGTTGCCAGGTCCCGATCCGGAAAGACTGATCGGCCGATTCCACGCGGCGGGCATTCCGGTGCACGTCGTGGCGCTGGAGACGCCCAAGCTCGATCGCAGCTTCTTGGAGCGACTAACCAGGGGCACGGGTGGCCGCCTGTTTCACGCAACCAGCGTCAATGTGCTGGCGCAACAGATTCTCTCTGCTGCTCGATCGCTGCGCCAGCCCGTGTATCGGCTGGTGTTCTCGTGCAAGTCGGCGACGCCTCAGATTTCGATTCGCATCGGTCAATCTCCTGGAATCGTGGTCGAGACGACTGCCGGAAAGGAGGTGGCGCAGAACCCCTAACGCACCGTGGCACCTTCAGTGCTGAACGTGGATGCACACGCATTCACGACTTTTATGACAAGGAGAAAAAAGTATGAAGACCAATGAAACCAACGCGCCAGCTTATTCGGCCAACGTCGGCCATATTCATCTGTCCGTGTGGGAAAACCGCAGCGAAAACGGCCGCACGTGGTTCAATACTCAGGTGGTTCGGCGCTACAAGGACGGCGACACCTGGAAGGACTCCAATTCCTTCTCGGGCTTGGGCGATTTGGCCTTGCTGGCCGAAGCCGTCCGGCTCGCTCAGAAGTATGTCACGGGTCGTGAGAACTTGCAGGCCATGGATGAGGCCGGCGGGTACTAGTGAGCTTTAGGCCGCCGGGCCGCCTGCGGCCCCCATGGAAGGGGCCTCCGGCGGCATCGGCGGCCGTGGCTGCAATGAACAGCAGAGGAGGGAACAGAACATGGAAGTCATCTCACAGTATTCAAGAAAGCAAGCAATCGACGACGGTGTGCTCGTTGAGCTTCCGCTGGCGTTGGTGCACGAGGCCGGCTTCAAGCACCCCACCGCCGTCACGCGGGCCGTTTACGAGCTTTGTATCCGCGTGCCCAAAGCGTGCGATTGGCAGGATGAGACAGGCAGAACGTGGGACGTGTTGACGATGCTCGGCTGGTCGGTCCGGCGAAGCCTGGACCGCTCCGAGGTCATCTTCACGGTGCTTGTGCAGAACGACGCGACCGGTCCGCAACAGGTGCAATTGAAAGCAGTGATCGGGCCGGGTGATGCCGGCGAACCGGTGATGACAATCTTGCTGCCGGAGGAAGATTGATGTTCCGCAAAACCAGCCGCAAGTTCGCCCAAACGGTCGGCCAGTGGTTCGGCCGTCCGCGGCAATCCGAGCCCGATTGCCCCCTGTGCGGCAGTCTGTCAATCGACGAACTGCGTCCGGTCGACGCGGAACTAGCCGAAGCGGCCGGCTATTGGAGCCCCCTGTATGTCTCGCCCGGCATCGATGCCCGCTGCCTGTCCGTGCCGCCTCGTGACCGCCCTTGGCAGAGTCAGGCCCTGCGGTTGAATCTGCTGCTGGCTGCGTTCTCGTTCCCCTTGCGGCGCGGTACGGGTGAATGCTTCTACCGTTTCGGCGTCCTCTATCCGAACGCAAGCGAGGACGAGCAAGTCGAGCAGATCGTCGCTGTCCGCATGGAAGACGAGCAGGGGCAGCAGGTGTTTGCGTTCTGGTTGGCCGAAGAATGCCCGCAAGTGGTCGCGGAGTTGGTCAAGACCGCGCCGACGACGGGGAAGGCCCCATAGCAGACAGCAAGCTGGAGCGAGTCGTTCCCCTGTAGCATTCCACGGGCATCGACTCGCCGCCGGGCGAGTCAATGCAGCGGAAGGGTGCATCGAATAACTGAGAACACCATGAACAAGACCTTCGACCCCAAAGCCCAAGACCTGATCGAAGTCACCGCGCAAACCATGCCGCTTGGTTGCCCGTTTCGCGTGGCCGTGTCTTGGGACTCAGGCCGGTTGCTTCTGGGCGACGACGTGACCGAGGGCTGGAACTTGCGGCGGTTGGTCCGGGCCGTCGTGACGGCCGTCGGTCGCAATCCGCAGCCCGGGCAATCTTCTGAATTCCTGCTTGATGCCTACGAGGTGATTCCGTTCGCCGAAGACTCCGAAACGCTCGCCGAGATTGCCGGCAGTGTTCCCTTACTGAACGCCAATCGCATGCGGGCAATCGTCGTCGACGATGGGCAAGGCAGGCCGGCGATCGTAGTCGAATTCATCGAGCGGATCGCTGCCCGCTAACTCCCCAAAATCTCCCCGAAAACTCCCTCAAAAAAGACTCTTTACAAATCCAACGCACCATTGCACGGAGTGCGGACGGCTGAGCTTCGACGACCAGGCAAAACGTGAAGCCGACACGACTTAAGTCCGTCCACAACTTGTAGACAAAAAGCCAATGTCACCGCGCAAGCGTACCGCGACCGTCTCTTTTCGTGCTGATGCCGATTTTCTGCGCCTGCTCGACGAAGCGCGCCGGCGGTTCGGCGTGTCGCGTGGGGAGTGGGTGAGGGGAGCAATCCACACCATCCTTTATTCGACGGAGCGGGAGCGACGAGACCAGCAACTGGCCGATCTCCAGCGGGTGCTCGACGAGTTGGCGGAAGGTCAACGCGAACTGCGGACCCATCACGCCCGGGGGTTGTTTGCCGTGCTGACGATCGCCGGGCAGATGCCGGCCGAAGAGGCTCGGCAGTTGATCCGCGAAAACCTGAAGCACTGATCCCGTTCTCCTTGCACACACCTCAGCCAGCCCACCCCACGGATTGAGCCGGTGAGATTATGGTCGTCATCATCAAAGTCCTGGGCTCCGACGTGCCCGGCGGTGGCGCTGCGGACGCGGCTCGTTACTACGCCGAGTCGGCAGCGTATTACGCGGGCGACGGACGGGTGCTTGCACAGTGGGCCGGTCGTGGGGCGAAGACGCTCGGCCTGACCGGCCCGCCCACATTTGAGACGTTGCTTGCGGTTCTGGCCGGCTGCGATCCGCTCTCCGGCCAGCCGCTCGTGCCTGTGCGCAAACGCAAGCCAAAACCCGCAACCCTAGCGACAATCGAGCCGTCACCCTTGAACACGCTTGCCAAACGCAAGCGGCAAGCGCGCGAGCGGTGCCCTGGTGTCGACCTTTGCCTGACGTTGCCGGCCGCATTGAACATCGTCTGGGCCGCGGGGGGTGAACAGGTTCGGAAGGCGATCGAAGCGGCGATCGATGCGGCCGCCAAGCGGCTGCTGGCCTTCATCGAAGCCCAATTCAAGCTGGCCCGGCGTGGGTTTTTGGGTGTCGATCAGTACCACGCCGATCTGGTGGTCGCCATGGTCGATCATGACACGAGCCGTGCCGAAACGCCTCAGCCGCACCGCCATCGCCATCTGGTGATCGCCAACCTGGGGCAGACCGAGGACGGGCGCTGGTCGGCCATCCACACGCGGCTGCTATTCGACTGGGCGAGAACGCTGGGGCCCATCTGGCGGTGCCTGCTATCGAACGAAATTTTGCAGCGTGTCAACCTGCCGCTCGTTCCCGCACAAGACGAGAATCGGCGCATGCGGGGTTGGGCCGAAATCGAGGGCATTCCCCAATCGCTGCGCAAGTTCTGGTCCTCGCGCCACGATGAAATTGAAGAATTCGTCCAGGGCGAATTGCGATTGACCGGCTTAGGCTCGGCCCGGGCCAAGGCAATTGCCCAAGAAAAAACCCGCTTACCCAAACAGCCCACACCTCCGCGCGAGGTGTTGTTTGCCCAGTGGGAGCGTGAGGCACGCGCGCACGGTTTCGGACCCGAACAGATCGAGAAACTGCTTACTCAGCGCGTTGCGCAACCGCTCGATCCCTACCCGGTGGCCCTCCGCGAGGCGGCGGCCGAACTGACGCAAACCGCGGCCAGCTTCACGCGACAAGAATTGATCCAGCGCGTCGCCGAACGGCTCTGCCACACGGGCGCCGACGGATTGCAGATCGTCGCCCGCATCGACCGTGACTTGGAGGTCCATTCGGATCTGGTCCAACTGCGCGATCGGCAAGGCGAGCGGCACTTCACCACCCGTGCCTCCTGGGCCCATGAACAAAAGCTCCTGGCCGATGTGGCCGCCCTCAAGACGGGGCCAGGTGCCACGGTGAACCAGGCGCAGATCGACGCGGCGCTGGGCTCGCATGCGACCGCCACGGCCGAACAACGACGCGCCGTGACCAAAATCCTCCAGTCCACCGCCCAACTGCGAACCCTCACCGGAATCGCCGGCTCGGGCAAGACGTTCGTCGCCGACGCGCTACGACAAGCCTTCGAGGCGGCCGGATATCGGGTCCGCGGCGCGGCCCTTAGTGGAATCGCCAAGGAAGAATTGGCCCAGCAGGCGCAGATCACCAGTCGCACGATTGCCAGCTACGAATACCACCTCGACCGGCCCACGCGGGACCGCATCCAGGATCGGCTTCAGCATGGCCTGCGAGATTTTTGGCGGGCAGCGCGGGGGCTGCCGAGCCAGTCGCGGCGAAGTGAAGTCGCGCTCTCGAAACGGGACGTCTGGATCATCGACGAGGCCGGCATGCTGGACACGCGAACCACGGCCCGTTGCCTGCATCATGCCCGCAAGGTGGGGGCCACCCTGGTGCTGATGGGCGATGACGGGCAACTCTCGCCGATCGGCGCCGGTGGACCGTTCGGTCGGATCGCCGCCGAGGTGGGTGGTCCGACCCTCTTGGAGAACCGCCGCCAACGGCACGATGCGGATCGGCAGGCCGTCCAGTTGATCCGTGAAGGGAAGGGGGACGAGGCACTTGCGATCTACGCCCAGCAAGGCCGGTTGACGATCGGCAAGAACAAGCTCGACACGCTGCACAAGCTGGTCGACGCTTGGGTCGCGGCGGGAGCCATCGAGCGGCCGCAAGATCACCTAATTCTCACCCAGACCCGACGCGAGGCCCAGGCCCTCAATCGGCGCTGCCAACGCGAACGCCAAGCCCAACAGCAAGTCGCCCAACATAACGGCGGGCGGGTTGCCGAAGGCACCATCTACCGCGGCGATCGGGTGCTGTTTCACAAGGCTTACCGCGCCGCGGGCATCGAAAACGGCCATCAGGGTACCGTCGTGTCGGTCGATCCGACCACCGAGCGGTTGGTCGTGCGTCTGGACCACAGCGTCTTGACGGGACGTGGCGACGAGCGAACCCAGCCGGTCGTCGTGGTGCCCCTGCGGGCGCTCGATCGGGACGCCGTGGGCCTGTCGTATGCGGCCACGACTCACAAGATGCAGGGCCGCACGGCCGCCAACGTGTTGATGCTCTTGGGGGGCAAGATGGTCGACCGTGAATTGACCTACGTCCAAGCGAGCCGGGCTCGCGAGTCGACGACGATCTTCGTCGATCAGTTGCACGCCGGCGAGGAACTCAAGGATCTGGCACGAAGCATCTCGCGGTCACGGGCCAAGCGGCTGGCGCACGATCTGGTGGACCCACCCCAGCACAAGCGTCGCGGCCCCAACCTGGAGATCGAGCGATGAACGATCCGCAGCACAAGCCCAAGTCGCAATTCGTGTCGGTTCCGGACTGGGAAGATTACCCGCCTGCACTGCGGCCGTTGGCCCAGGGGATCTTCTTTTTGACCTTTCCGCTCCTCGCCTGTCTACGAATCGGCGCAACCCTCTGGGCAGGTGCTCTGTTCCTCGTGATCGGACTGTCGTTCCTGTTCAGCGTTATCTCGGCGGGCCCGATCGCCATCGTACTGGTGGCCGTCGCGACGATGTTGGCAGCGCGATGGACGTTTGGCTCTCAGGCAACCCCATCCTCGGACCACTTGCGGGGCCGTCCGGTCGAACGGCGCGACACCACGCCGAAGGCAGCTTCCCCGGTACGCGGTCGATCGCTTGTGCGCCGGTCGGTCGAGACCCGCGGTGGTAACAGCAGCCGCCGCTAGAGACGCCGAGCAGGAGACGATCGCTCATGAACTGGCTCCAGAGAATTCGGCAGGCGTTGTTTCGCCCTTCGGAACAACCACTGCCCGACGCAGTCTCCCCCCAAGACGACGCCCTGCGGTTTGGCGTCGAGTCGCTCGATCCGCGCGAAGCGACCGGAGGATTCTTATTGGTCGGTGCGCCCGGCAGCGGTAAGAGCACGCTGCTCAATGCGCTGCTCCGCTCGGCGCTGCGCTGGGTCGGCGTTCGCCCCGATCAACGGGCCATCATTTACGACGCCAAACAGAATATGTTGCCGTTGCTTCATGCGCTCGCACCCCAGGCACGGATTGTGACTCTCAATCCGTGGGATAAGCGTGGAGCGGCGTGGTCAATTTGCGACGACGTGCGCGAGCCGCGGATCGCCGTCGAGATCGCCTTCACCCTGATTCCGTCAATCCACGAAAGCCAGCCGTTCTTTTCGGACGCGGCCCGCCATCTGCTCTACGGTGTGATGCTGAGTTTCATGCTCTCGGAAGTCGATTGGACGCTGGGGGACGTGATTCGCGCTCTGTCGAATCCGCGATTGCTCAAACGCGTGCTCTGCCGCCATCCCCAGACCAAGTCGATCGTGGCGCGGTACTTCTACGACCGCAAACTCGTGGCCAATATCATGTCCACGATCGCCACCAAGTTGTTGCCGCTGGAGCCGGTGGCTGCGGCTTGGGAAGCGGCCACGACGCGGATCTCCATCGACGAGTGGGCCACCAGCGATCTGATCCTCGTGCTGGGCAACTCCGATTCCAGCCGTACGGCCATGAACGCGATCAACCGCTGTATTTCCAAGCGGGCATTCGACCTGACTTTGAACTTGCCGGATTCGTTCGAGCGACGGTCGTACTTCGTCTATGACGAACTCGGCGAGGCCGGCAAGCTCGACGGCATTCTCTCGCTCGCGAAGCGCGGACGGTCCGGGGGCGCAGTGCTGATGGCCTCTGTGCAATCGGTCTGCTCTCTGCGCGATGCCCAGATGTACGGACCCCACCTGGCGGACGAACTGTTGGGCCTGTTCGCCAATCGGTTCATCGGCCGCTTGGAATGTCCGGTCACGGCCGAATGGGCCTCGTCGCTGTTTGGCGACCAGGAGATTGAGCAGACCTCGACCAGCGTCAGCCAATCGCCCCAAGGCCGTAGCCATACCGAGTCCCGCCAAAAGGCGATCCGCAAGAGCGCGTTGCCGTCGGAACTGATGAACACGCCAACCTGTACGCCCGAAGACGGCCTGAGCGGCTACTACATTCTCCGTTCCAAGGGGTGTTTTGTCGCCACGATTCCCGGCGAGGAACTGTTCGGCGACGCGATGGTCCGCCCGGACCCGAGCGTTCCGGAATTCGTCCCGCGCGACCGCTGGTGCCAATTGCTGCGGCCGTGGACCAAGGCAGAGAAAGAGAAATTCGCCGGACCCCAACCCCAGCCGCGCAAGCCGGCGAAGGGGAAGAGGCCGTCGCCCCCGTCGACATTGCGCTTCGATCCGTGGGACCTGGCCGACGACCTGGGCCCGCTCGACGGCCATCCGGACCACGATATGCCCGAGCCTCCGGAATCTTTGCCATGATTCGCCGCCCATCCGACCCACTGAACCAGCCAGCCGATGTTCTCGGCGCCGATTTGCTGATCTGTGCCGACGAACTCGCTACGATCCTCAAAGTGTCGAAGCGGACGCTTTGGCGGCTCCTCAGCGGCGCCAAGCTGCCGCAACCGCTGCACATCGGCCGCAGCCCTCGCTGGCGGCTTACCGAGATCAACGCCTGGATCGCCGCCGGCTGTCCGGACCGCGCGACCTGGCAATTCAACCCTACTCAGCGTCCCGCAGGATGATTCATCATGGCAAGCCTGTTTCGGATGTCGGTGACTCGCTATGTGGATGAGGCGGGCAAGCGTGTCGCCAAGGCGACACCAGGAGCCCAAGCCGTCCGCGAGAAGAGCCGCAAATGGTACGGCGAGTTTCGGGATGCCAGTGGACGCATGCATCGCGTGCCCTTGGCAACCGACAAAACCGCGGCTCGCGCGATGCTTGCTGAGTTGGTGCGCCAGGCCGAGCGCGACTTCGCCGGTCTCGTCGATCCGTGCGAGGCGCACGCCAAGCGTCCGTTGGCCGAGCATCTCGGCGACTATGAACAACATCTCAAGGCGAAGGGGGCTTCGGCCAAGCACGTCAAACAAACCGTCGGACGGATTCGGCGCCTCTGCGACAAATGTGGCTTTTCGCGTATTACGCTCGTTGACGAAACGAAGGTCGAGCGTTGGCTTAGCCAGCAGCGCGATACGTCCCAGCGGTTCTCGGCACAAACGAGCAACTTTTATTTGGATGCGATCAAGTCGTTCTGCAATTGGCTCGTACGCCGCAATCGCCTGCCGCGAAATCCGCTGGCCGAACTGAAGCGGATCAACGTCGATGCCGACCGGCGACACGATCGCCGATCGCTGAGCGAAGATGAGTTTCGCCGGCTGGTTGCCGAAGCCGAGATTGGACCGACGATCGAAGGTCTGAGCGGTCCCGATCGGGCGATGCTCTACGTCTTGGCCGCCTGGACGGGTTACCGGCGCGGAGAGCTTGCGTCATTGACTCTGGCGTCGTGCCACCTTGACGAACCGGCGCCAAAAATCTCCGTTGCTGCCGGTTACAGCAAACGGCGTCGTCACGATGAGATTCCGTTGCATCCCTACGTCGTTGCCCGGCTGCAAAGTTGGATCGACAACCGAAATTTCAAACAGGGCGAGCCCTTGTTTCACCTGCACTCGGCCAAGGGACATTTTCGCAAGACCGCCAAGATGATGCGTCACGACTTGAGCCAAGCCCGAATGCGCTGGCTCACGGAAGCCGTTTCTAGCGACGAACGGTCCAAGCGTGAGCGGAGCGATTTCTTGCTCTATCAAGACGAGCAGGGGTTGTTTGCGGACTTCCATGCCAACCGCCACACGTTCATCAGCAATCTGGGCCGCGCTGGCGTCAGCCTCACCCTGGCCCAAAAGCTGGCCCGGCATTCGGATCCCCGGCTGACGGCCAACCGCTATACCCACTTGGAATTGGCCGACCACGCGGCGGCGATTGCCAGCCTGAATCCGCCGCCGGGTAGCGGTGCGATTGTCGGTTGTACTGTAGAAGTACCGGTTGAGGCGGAAGATTTGGTTGCAGGCCCGGTTGCAGGAACTGATGACGTTTTGTGTCATCAACCGACGCTCAACGACTCGTCAAAGGGTTTACGCGATTCGAACACCGATAGTCATAAGCGCATGCCACAGGGGACGTTCGACGCACAATGTCCTTCAGTGTCGCCGTGTGACTTATTGCGCCTGGCAGGATTCGAACCTGCGACCTGCGGTTTAGGAAACCGCTGCTCTATCCCCTGAGCTACAGGCGCCGGGGTGTGCTTTTTTGCGGGCGTTGCGGCGGGGGAGCCGCTGGTGGCGCTGTCGTAGCCGTTGGTCGATCTGGGGTCAACCGGCAATCGGCGACGGCAGCACTCTT